>JALZNB010000294.1 GCA_030857905.1 Actinomycetota bacterium | reverse complement strand
CTACCACCCGGCCCGCGACCTGGGCCGGCTCGCCGGGGACGACGATCCCGGGGGCGGCGTGCTGGACCGCGCTCCGGACAAGTTCGTGCTCAAGAAGCGGGCCCCGGTCGACGCCGTGTGATCGGTCACGCCCGCGTCCACACGCTCTGACCTGGTGAAAGACTGACCGCTCATCGTGATGGGATGACCGGAGGAGTGCATGGGCGAGCGGCGTCGTGGTTTCCTGCTCGGCTTGGGCGCCTACCTCATGTGGGGTTTCTTCCCGCTCTACTTCCCGCTGCTCGATTCGGCGGGCCCGGTGGAGATCCTGGCCCACCGAATCGTCTGGTCGCTGATCTTCGTGCTGGGACTGGTCGTCCTCACCCGCCGCTGGTCGCGGTTGCGGGCCGTGGTCGCCGACCGGCGCAAGCTGGGCCTCATCGCCGTCGGCGCGATCAACATCGGCCTGAACTGGGGCACCTACATCTACGGCGTCAACACCGGGCAGGTCGTGGAGACCTCACTCGGCTACTTCATCACGCCGTTGCTCACCGTCCTTTTGGGCGTACTCGTCCTCGGTGAGCGGATGCGGCCCGCGCAGTGGATCGGCATCGGGATCGCCGTCGCCGCCGTGGTCGAGCTGACCTTCGACTACGGCAGGCTGCCGTGGATCGCGCTGATCCTCGCGGGCACGTTCGGCACCTACGGCCTGATGAAGAAGAAGGCCGACGTCGGCTCGTCGGAAAGCCTCGCCCTGGAGACGATCCTGCTCGCCCCGATCGCGCTGACCTACCTCGTGTTCACCCACGCGGGCGGCAACGGCACCTTCGGTCACGCGGGCTGGGTGAACGTGCTGCTGCTGATCGGAACCGGGGTGCTGACCACCGTCCCGCTGCTGCTCTTCGGCGGCGCGGCCACCCGCGTCCCGATGACCACGCTCGGGTTGTTGCAGTACCTCGTGCCGATCATCCAGTTCGCCATCGGACTCGTCGTGTTCCACGAACAGATGACCACCGCCCGCTGGGTCGGCTTCAGCCTGGTCTGGCTGGCGTTGGCGGTGATCACCGTGGAGTCGCTGGTGTTCCGCAGGCGCTCGGCGATCCGTGCGCGGACCGTGGTGCCCGAACTGGTCTAGCGCGGTGACCAGGTCTCGACGCCGCTAGTCGGCCCGGCTGGATTCCAGTCGCGGCGCGACCGGGTCAGGCTCGTCCACAGTGGACCGGGAGATCAGGAACGCGATGAAGAGGCCGACCAGCAACGCGGCCCGGCCCCACACGCCGATCATCACCGCCTGCGCGGTGAACCCTTCGTAGATTCCCGCTGGTTCCTTGGCGGCGATCCGCGCGAACCACAGGAAGATGCCGATCCCCATCGCGATGTCGGCGACGAAGTACGCCGCGATCCAGCCCCAACGCACACGCAGCAGCACGAACATCGGCACCAGCCACAACGTGTACTGCGGCGAGTGGACCTTGTGCAGCAACAGGAACCCGCACAGCATCGCGGCCGAGACCGCGATCCACGGGAAGGTGCCCTCGCGGCGGTAGCGGACCCAGCCGACCACGCACGCGGCGGCGAACGCGGCGGCGACCAGCAGCGGCGACACGATGCCGATCACGTGGTGCACCGACTCGGTCGCCGGGTCCGAATCCGGGCGCAGGCCCCAGAACCAGATCGAGTTCGCCGTGATGTCGGCCTTGCGCTGCCCCTGGAAGGCGAATGAGGCGAGCCAACCGTCGAACCCGAGAAGCACGAACGGCACGTTGACCGCGACCGCTGTCCCCATCGCGGTGAAGGCGACCTTGACCATGCCCGCCACATCGCGCTTCTTGCCCTCGGGCAGTTCGCGCCCGCCCCGACCACCGGTCAGCACGTAGAGCATCAGCGGGAGCACGAAGATCGCCGGATAGAGCTTGAACGCGAACCCGAGACCCAACAGGACAGCGCTCACCAGCGCCCGTTGCATCAACGGACGATCGACACCGCGAGAACCCCAACCGCGGTGCACCACGTAGACAGCGGCGACAGCGCACGCCACCACCGGGAGTTCCCAGTTGTGGAAGGCGTAGAGCACCAGCGGTGGAGACAGCGCCCAGATCAACGCCCGCCAGCGGGACAGGCCGCCCAGCAGCCACGCCGTGAGCAATCCGAACGGCGTCAGCAGCAACGCGGACGCGAGCAGGAAGCCCGCGTCGGTGTCGACGAACAGGGCCCCCGCCCAGATCAGCAGCCCGGTGAGTACCGGGTACTCGACAGCCCCACCGATCAGGTTGCCCTCGGAGTTCATCCCGCCGTGCACATACGGGAACACGTGACGGTCGACGTCACGGCCGATCCAGAGGTACTGGATGTCGGAGTAGCAGGCGTCGGCGTACTTGCGCTCGGAGTAGTCCGGCTGGCTGCGGCCCCACGTGTCGAACTCCGGGCCCGCGCACCTCGCCTTGTTGGCGTACCCGAGCACGAGGGTGAGCCCGCAGAGAAGCACCACGACAGCCAGGGCGCCCCTGGCGAGCCGGGCAGCGGTCAACCGCGTCGGTGCCGGTGGCACGTCCGCATCGGGCACCTGCCGATCCGCCTTCCCTGCTGCCGTCACCCCTGGGGACACGGTGTTCACCGCCGGAGGGCCTCGCGCAAGAACGCGATGTCCTCCGCCTGCCCGTCCGCCGGGGTCTCCACGACGACCGGCGCGCCCGCCGCGGCCACGACCGCGACGAGCTGATCCGAGTCGATGGTGCCAGTGCTGATGTTGTCGTGCCGATCGCGGCCGGAGGCGAACTCGTCGCGCGAGCTGTTGAGGTGCACGAGGTCGATGCGGCCGGTGATGGCCTTCACCCGATCGACGATGTCGACCAGGTCCTCACCGGCGGCGAACGCGTGGCAGGTGTCGAGGCAAAAGCCCGCCCCGAACTCGCCGACCTGGTCCCACAGCCGGGCCAGCATGTCGAACCGGCGGGCCATCGCGTTGTCGCCGCCCGCGGTGTTCTCGATCAGGATCGGCACCGCGAAACCACCGTCGGCGTGCTGGCGCTCGAAGAACTTGCGCCAGTTGGCGATGCCGATCTCGGCGTCCTCGTCCGCGTTGAGGTGACCGCCGTGCACGACGAGGCCCAGCGCGCCGACCGTGGCCGCCGCGGCGGCGTGCTGGGTGACCAGCTTGCGCGAGGGGATGCGGATGCGGTTGTTCGTCGAGGCGATGTTGACCCGATAGGGCGAATGCACGAAAACCTTGACGTCGGACTCGCGAAGTTCCTCGGCCCGCGGGTGCGGTGTGGGCGCCTTGAACGACTGCGGGTCGGTCAGGAAGAACTGCACGACGTCCGCCCCGCGCTCGCGCGCGGCGCCGAGGGGGTCGTCGTCGCGGACATGGGCGCCGATGCTCATGGTCAGCGAGCGTAGTCGCCGGACCGGGGGTGAAGGTCCCTCGGTCGCCTCTGCCAAGCTGGACACACCGGGCATGGCGCGCCGTCCAGACCGACGAACCTGGAATCTTCTCCGAAACTTCCCTGGTCGGCGTCACCATGTCGGGTTAGGGTCGTTTTTCCAAGAGAAGGCTACCGACGGGTACCCGGAGGTTGACATGCGACGGCGCGTCAAGACGTTCGCTGCCGGGCTAGTGCTCGTGTTCGGCGCGACCTCGGCGAGCCTGGTCGCGGGCACCGGCACGGCCGCGGCGGCCGAACCGATCGTGATCGGCAGTTGCGTCGCCACGATTCAGGGCGTCCCCGGTCAGCCACTGGCTCTGAGCCCCTCGGCGGTGCTCGACCCGGTCCTCAGCGTGGTGCGCGGGGTCCCGCTCCTCGGCCCCGGCCTGGCGAACGGTGTCGGCGGCGCGGTCTCGTCGATGGGCGACATCCCCCTGGGGGCCGTCCCGTCGTCGGACACCACGATTTCAGGCAGCACGATCGCCAACGCGGCCGTGCCGAGGATCAAGACCGCCATCCAGAAAATCCCGCTCATCGGACCGGTGCTCGGCGGCATCGTCTCCGGCGTGCAAGGCGCGTTGACCCAGGGCTGTGCCGTTGTCGTCAAAGTGATCAACACCGCGGGCGCTCCCGTGCAGGACGCGGTCGACACCACCGGCAAGACGATCCAGGAGGGCGCCGCGAAATTCGTGCCTCCGCCTGGTGACCCCGCCCCGCCCAGGCCTGAACAGCCGGGCAAGCCCGGTACGAACCCCGGCGGTGGCGGCGCTCCCGGCCCCGGGGGCAACCCTGGCGGAGGAGGCGGCGGCGGTGCGCTGCCCGGGCCCAACCAGAACGTGATCGGTGGCATTCCCAGCGGCGGACTGCCGCTCTACGGCCGCGACTTCGACTTCGGCCGCTCGCCGATGGCCGACTACTCGTCCCTGCCCTTCGCCAAGCCCGGCCTGTTCTCCCCTTCCCCCGCGACCCGTTACGGCGGCGCGGTGCCCGGTTACGCACCGCAGTTCGGCATCCTTGGCGGCGAGGGCGACGCCAACGGCGTACAGGCCGCGGGCCGCGCCGACACGCTCGGACCGGTCGAGGGCGACCGCATCGCACTTCCGGTGCTGCTCGCGGTGTTGGCACTGTCCGGGGCGACGGCGGCACTGGTGCGCACCTGGGTGCTGCGCCGCATCGCCGCCTGAGGCCCCACCGGGTCAAGGCGCGTCACGACGGCTGTTACGCTCAGTTCGCAGACCCTCCTGCCATGGAAAGTCCATGGCCGTTCCAGTCCACAGGAGGTGAGTGGTCTACATGCGTCATTACGAAGTCATGGTCATCCTCGACCCCACACTCGACGAGCGCACTGTCGCTCCGTCGCTCGACACGTTCCTCAACGTGATCCGCACTTCTGGCGGAAACGTGGAGAAGGTCGACATCTGGGGCAAGCGACGCCTCTCGTTCGAGATCAACAAGCACAGCGAGGGCATCTACGCCGTGCTCGACATCAACTCCGAGCCCGCTGCCGTCAAGGAGCTGGACCGCCAGTTGTCGCTGCAGGAATCCATCCTGCGCACCAAGGTCATGCGGCGCGAGACGGCCTGAGGGCCTGCGACGACATGGCTGGTGACACGACAATCACGGTGATCGGCAACCTGACCGCCGATCCAGAACTGCGCTTCACCCCCTCCGGGGCGGCTGTCGCCAGTTTCACGGTCGCTTCCACCCCCCGGACCCTGGACAAGGCATCCGGTGAGTGGAAAGACGGCGAGGCGCTGTTCCTCCGGTGCAGCATCTGGCGCCAGGCCGCCGAGAACGTGGCCGAGTCCCTCACCAGGGGCGCGCGCGTCATCGTCAACGGACGGCTCAAGCAGCGCAGCTACGAGACCCGTGAGGGCGAGAAGCGCACGGTGTACGAGGTCGACGTCGACGAGGTCGGCCCGTCGCTCAAGTACGCGACCGCCAAGGTCAACAAGGTCAGCCGCGGCTCCGGCGGTGGATTCGGCGGCTCAGGCAGCCCGTCCGGTCCGCCCGCCGACGACCCGTGGGGCTCGGCTCCGCCATCGGGCGGTAGCGGCGGCGCTGGTGGCGGCGGTTTCAACGACGAGCCTCCCTTCTAAGGCGCTCACTTCCCAGACTCTCTTTCGACGCGATAGACCAGGAGTACACCCGTGGCCAAGCCACCCATTCGCAAGCCCAAGAAGAAGGTCTGCGTCTTCTGCAAAGACGTGAAAAAGGACCGCCCGGTGAACATCGACTACAAGGACACCACGCTCCTTCGCAAGTACATCTCCGACCGCGGGAAGATCCGCGCGCGTCGGGTCACCGGCAACTGCAGCCAGCACCAGCGTGACGTCGCGATCGCGGTCAAGAACGCTCGTGAGGTCGCGCTGCTTCCCTACACCTCGACCGCCCGCTGAGAAGGGGGAAGCAGACATGAAGCTCATCCTCACCACTGACGTCAGTGGTCTCGGTGGCCCCGGCGACGCCGTCGAGGTCAAGGACGGCTACGGCCGCAACTACCTGCTGCCGCGCGGCTTCGCCATCCTGGCGACCAAGGGCGCGCAGAAGCAGGTGGATGTCATCCGCCGGGCCCAGGAGACCAGCCGGATTCGCGACCTCGACCACGCCAAGGAGGTCAAGGCCAAGCTGACCGCACTGGGCAACGTGCCGCTCAAGGCCAAGGCCGCGGCCGGTTCGGGCAAGCTGTTCGGCTCGATCACCACCTCGGACATCGTCACCGCCGTCAAGGCGGCGGGCGGTCCCGTGCTCGACAAGCGCGCGATCGAGGTGTCCGGCCACATCAAGACGGTCGGCAAGCACTCGGTGTCGGTGCGCCTGCACCCGGATGTCAACGCCGCGTTCAGCGTCGAGGTCTCCGCCGCGAGCTGACGCTCATACCCCAGTTCGGCCCGAACCGCCCCTTTCGTTGCTCCGAAAGGGGCGGTTCGCTGTGCACAGGGGTTATCCACAGGCACCCGTTCACCCCAGGGAGTGAATGGCCCCCCGACACGCCGAAGCGCGTAGTCGACGCGACACGCCGGGGTTCCATTGGACAATTTTCTCCACATCTGATGCACAGGTGCTGACCTGGGGATTCTCTCCAGACCGGCACTGTTGTCCCCAAGTTGTCCACAGGCACGCCGGTAGCTGTGCTCAGGTGCGTGGATTCATCCACAGGTTGGCCCCAAGTTATCCACAGGTCCGTCCCCAGGGGCGTCGGCGAGCATTTGCAAGCCGCCGAACGGGGGTTCTACCGTCCTCGTCGAGAGCCGCAGTCGGGACATGCCGTCGCGGCCGGTGAATGTGGTGATCTGCCGGAGTTTGTCGGGTCGAGCACGTACCGTTCGACCTACCGGCGACGCGAACAACAGTGCGAAGGCACGTGAGGGAGGGGCGCCGTGGCGATCACCGACGACCGTTCGATTCCGCCGACGCCCAGCGGGCCGGAGTACGGGCTCGACCGGCAGCCACCGCAGGACCTGGCCGCCGAACAGAGCGTGCTCGGCGGGATGATGCTGTCCAAGGACGCGATCGCCGATGTCATCGAGGCGCTGCGGCCGAACGACTTCTACCGGCCCGCGCACCAACTCATCTACGACTGCATCCTCGACCTCTACGGTCGGGGCGAGCCCGCCGACCCGATCATGGTCTCCGCCGAACTCGAACGCAGGAGTGAGCTGCGCCGCGTCGGCGGGGCGCCCTACCTGCACACCCTGATCGCCACCGTCCCCACGGCGGCCAACGCCGGTTACTACGCCGAGATCGTCGCCGAGAAGTCAATCCTGCGCAGGCTCGTCGAGGCAGGCACCCGAATCGTGCAGCTCGGCTACCAGGGCGCGGAGGGTGCCGACGTCGCCGAGATCGTCGACCGCGCCCAGTCGTCCATCTACGAGGTCACCGAGCGCAGCATGAGCGAGGACTACGTCGCGCTCGAAGAGCTGCTCCAGCCGACCATGGACGAGATCGACGCCATCGCCTCCCGAGGCGGCAACTCCCTGGGCATCCCCACCGGCTTCACCGACCTCGACGAGGTCACCAACGGCCTGCACCCCGGCCAAATGATCATCGTCGCTGCGCGGCCCGGTGTCGGGAAGGCACTGGCCATCGACACCCCCCTGCCGACGCCGACCGGCTGGACGACCATGGGCAAGGTCCAGGTCGGCGACGAGCTGCTTGACCGAGGCGGCGAACCGACCCGGGTGGTGGCGGCGACCGAGGTGATGGAGGGTCGGCCGTGCTACGAGGGCGAGTTCTCCGACGGAACCGTCATCGTGGCCGACGCCGAACACCAGTGGCTCGCCGACGGCACGGTCAGCACGACCAGAGACCTGGCG
>JALZNB010000247.1 GCA_030857905.1 Actinomycetota bacterium | reverse complement strand
CGCGCGTCCACAGATCTCCTGCACCGACGCGCGGGCGTAGCCGACATCGGAGATCGCGTCGATGGTGGCGTTGACGAGTTTGCCGATGGTGGCCTCGCGGCGCTCACGCTGGGTACGCCTCGGCGGCTTGGGAGCCGGTGCGGATTCGCTCACGGGATCGCCTCTCGTGCCGGGGACGTACTCCATGATCGACTCATCGCGAGTACCAGCGCGCGCGTTTCCCGCATTGTGGCGATTTCGAGGCTACCGACGAGTCACTTGTCCACTTCGGACGTGCTCACGACAGCAGCAGCCAGCTCCCGGCCAGGAGCAGCGCACCCAGGTTGACCAGAGCGAACGAACCAACCCAGAAGAAGCCGGGCGCACCGGTGAGGCGGGCGAGCTGGTCGGCATCGGAATCACGCGCGTGTCCGATCCGGCGTTTGGCCTGCAACTCGCCTACCGGGCGAATGCCGCCGACCACCAGAAACCACGTGATCAAGTAGGCGAACCCGGCCTGGATCTCGTCGCTCGCCAACCAGGACACCGCGAACAAGATGGCCCCGGTGGCCATCACGGACAGCACGCCGTAAAAGTTGCGCACCATGATCAGCACCGCGAAGAGCAGCACCGCGCAGGTCATGAGCAGTGCGCTGATCCGGTCGGCCTTGAGCAGCGCGGCGAACCCCAGCCCGAGCAACGACGGCGCGACGTACCCGGCGAGGGCGGTGCACACCATGCCCGGACCGTGGGGTTTACCTCGGGAGACCGTGACGCCGGAGGTGTCGGAGTGCAGCCGGATACCGGAGAGCCGTCTTCCGGCCACGACCGCGATCAGCGCGTGCCCCGCCTCGTGCACGATGGTGATCACATTGCGCGCGGGTCGCCACAGGACGTTGACGCACACCACGACAATCGCGAGGGCAGCGGTCACCAGGACCATCGTCGCGGGTGGTCGCCACTGGTCACCGACGAGCTGCTGCCAGAAATCCGAAGAAGCCAGCACACCGCCCAGTCTTCCTCAGCGTCTCTCCTGGGGATGAGCAGCCCCTAAGGCCACCCATCCCGAGAGCGGCGGGATCAGGCAGTGAGACTGTCGACAACCGGTGGATGCCATTTCAGCAACGCCAACATGGAGCGCCGCAAGACGCTCGACGGCATGGCATGAACCGCCGCGTTACGGAGCGCGGCCCCCGGTTTGCTCGGCAGATGGGCCATCCGCCCGGCCGCGAGTGAACGACGGACCACCTGCTGTGTGCGACCCCTGCGCAGGTCGTCGTACTCCCTCAGCCCGGCGACGAGACTGGGGTGGCAAGCCAGGACGGACAGCGTGGCGGCATCCTCCAGCGCCTGACACGCGCCTTGGCCGAGATGCGGGGTCATGGCGTGGGCGGCGTCACCGATCAGAGCGACTGGGCCGTGCACATAGGACGCCAACGGCGGCAGGTAGTAGAGATCGTGGCGTAAGACCGCCTGGGCTTCGACGGTCGCCAGGATCGCCGGAATGGGCGCGGGCCAACCGTCGAACAACCTGCGCAGCTCGGCGAGTTCACCGTGGGGACCGCGGCCGCCTTCGAGGCTGGGCGCGGCGGCGTAGCAGTACAGACGGTCGCCACCCATCCTGAACGCGCCGAAGACCAAGCCGTCACCCCAGGTCTCGCAGCCGTCGAACGGTGTGATGGTCGCGGCCGGAAGCACCATCCGCCACGAGGTGAGTCCGGCGTACTTCGGGGCCGCGGCATCCGGCCACAGCGTGTCGCGGACGCCGCTGCGCAAGCCGTCCGCACCGACGACGAGGTCGACCGTTGTGGAGTTGACCACCGCCCGGCCACCCTCGATACGCACGTCATCGATCCGCGTGCCTGGGTGGAGCGCCTTCTCCGGCAACGCGTCGAGCAGGACGCGCAGCAAATCGGCGCGATGGACCATCAGCAGTTCGTTCTCGTCGGTCGATCCGCGCATGAGCCAACGACCCCGGCGGTCCCGGAAGCCACCGCGTCCGGGGTAGCTCGCCACCGCGCGCACCTGGTCGCCGACGCCGAGTGCGTCGAGCGCGGTGCAGGCGTTGCCCCAAAGAGAGATCCCGGCACCGACCTCATTGAACTCCGGCGCCCGCTCGTGGACATCGACGTCCCACCCGTGTCGAACGAGACCCACCGCGGTGGCCAGTCCACCGATCCCGCCGCCGATTACCGCCGCAGTCCGCATGACCACTTCCCTCCACCAATCCTCTACATCCGTAGAGCCAACTCTACATCTGTAGAGTCAAGGCATGACAACGGCAGCCGAACGGCGGGCACGCATCGCTGACGCGGCGATCAGCACCTTGGCCAAGGAAGGAATGCGCGGCCTGACCCACCGCGCGGTCGACCAGGCCGCCGAGCTTCCCCAGGGCTCGTGCTCTTACTACTTCCGCACCCGCCAGGCGCTGCTGGAAGCGACAGTCGCCCGACTCTTCGAGTTGGACACCGCGGCCCTCACCCCGGTCTCGCCGATGCCGGAACAGTTCGACCTCGACCTGTTGGTCGACCTGATGACCGGGTTCGTCGAACGTGCGGCAACCGTGGACCGCGAGAACCTGATCGCCCGCTACGAGCTGAGCTTGGAGGCGACCCGCCGCCCGGAACTGCGGGCGACGCTGGTCGACATCGG
>JALZNB010000238.1 GCA_030857905.1 Actinomycetota bacterium | reverse complement strand
GCTCAAGGTGCGCCCTGGTGGACATGTCGTAGGTGAACTCGGACTTGGGCGAGCCGACGAGGCCGGGCCGGGGCCGCCAGTCCTCCCAGTAGGTGAAGCTGATCCACAGCATCGCCACGGCCAGCGCCGCGACACCCACCCGCCGCGGCGGGACCAGCCGGGCCCGGCGCACGAGCGCGGGAACGGCCTGCACCAGGGTCAGCACGCCGCCCGCGACCAGGGACATGCCGCTGAGCCAGGGCACGTAGTAGATCAGGGTGGTGTGTCCGCTGAAGATGAACCGGATGCCCATGACGAGCCAGAACACGTATGACCCGAGCACGAGGTAGAGCAGCGACCAGGCCCAGGTGAACCGCCGCCGGTAGAACACCACCCCGGCGAGACCGATCAGCTCCAGGGCCCCGATCACGCTGAACTGGAAGAACGGGAACCCGTTGTCCAGGATCTGCGTGCTGATGAACAGGTCGCCCAGTGCCTGCCCGGTCCTGGTCAGCACGGCGGAGAAGTAGGGCACCAGGTACGGCGCCGCGACCGCGAGGGTGACCACGCCGACGCCGACCACGTGCCACACGTAGCCCTTGCGGTTCTCCGAGCGGCGCCAGCTCGCGACGAGGATGGCCAGCACACCGACCAGGCCGAACGGGAACCAGCCGTTGTAGGTGAGCATGATCAGGCCACCGATGAGTCCGGCGGGAAGCCAGTGCAGCCGTCCCCGCGCGGGCTGGGCGAACGCGGCGATCACCCACGGCACGAAGACGAACAACGTGATGACGGCGAACGCCTTCTGCGGCGAGCCGTAGACGAACAGCCCCAGTCCGCTGACGACCAGCGCGGCCGGAGCCGGAACCAGCCTGCGCCACATCAGGAACGCCGCGACGACGGCGAACGACATCAGCAAGACCTCGGCTGTGGGCAGCAGTTGCCACGCGGGCCGGTTGAACACGACCGACGCCCGGCCGATCAGCCAGGGGAACAGCGGCGGGTACTCCGACGGGATCTCGTCGATGAAGGAGTCCGTGGGCCACGGCACGACCGTCATCCGGGTGGCCGCGGCCGACATCCGAGCCATGTCGCCGATCAGGCCAGCGAAGCCGAATGGCGAGCCGTTCAACGCGACCTGCAAGGCGAAGGCGACCCAGGCGCCGAACAGACCCGCGCCGACCGCGGCGACCCGTTCACCCGCCCTCGGCACACACGCGGCGGCGATCATCACGGCGAGTAACACGCACCCGGTCGCCAGCGGGATGAACCCGCCACGCACGTCCATGGGGTTCAGAGCGTTGGTGCGCTCCAGGTAGAGCAGCACGGGGGTGGCGACCAGCCAAGTCACGACCGCGACCACCGATGGACCGAACCAGTCACGGCGCGACCGGGGGGGCACTGGTTCTTCGGCGGGGACCCCGTCCTCGTCGTGATTACGCACAGTTGAACCCGCCGCGCGAGAACGCGACATCGATTCCGTCACCGAGACACCTGCCGAGGGAGGGGATCACCGCTGGTGGCGGCTCTGAAAAAGCACCCTACGATGCGCCATCCGCCCGGGGTCCACCGGGATCGGGCGATTGACATGGGGTGACGGCCCGCGGGCTGCGGTCGCCTACCGCCACGTCGAATCGTCGGACAGGTAACCTGTCAAAGCCTCGCTCGACGTGCGTCGGTGACCCGCCGTGATTATCGCGATCGGTTGGGACCAGTCCGTCGTCCGCAGGTCTCGAAGATGAGCGATAGCGTCCTGACCGGCCACTCGGAGGATTGACGACAGATATGCCCGGTAGCACGTCGGCACGCAGCGACTCGGCAGAGGGTAAATCGACCCAGCGTGATTCGGCGCACGCCGCGGTGACACCCGCGGCACGCTCGCGCGGTGAACGAAGGCTGGTCGGGCACACATCGACCGGCAGACTCGTCGCCGCCCGCGGGCTGTTCACCGGGCCTGCCCCGGTGGTGCCGGACGAGCTGTACGCCGACGTGGTCTACGGCTCGGCGAGCCGCAGCCGCACCCGGCTGGCGGTGAACCCGAACTCGTCGGTCACCACCGACACCTATTTCGGCAGGTTCCCGGCCAGCTACTGGCAGCGGTGGACCGTGGTCGACGAGGTCGTCATCGAAGCCGTGGTCACCGGCTCCGGCAAGCTGTCGGTGGTCGCCTCCGACATCGAGGGCGAACCCCGCGTGGTCACCGCCCAGGTCATCGACAAGGCCAACGCCCAGGTCGTGCGCCTCGCCGCGAAGCTCACCATGTTCCTCGACGGTGGTTTCCTCTGGCTGGAAGTGGCCACCGAGGCTGACTCTCTGGTCATCGATGAGATGCGCTGGACCGTCGACGCCCCGCCGGTAATCCGGCCGACCGCTGTCGTGATCTGCACGTTCAACCGTGCCGACGACTGTGTGGCCACCCTCGGCGCTCTGTCGTCCGACCCGGCCGCGCTCGACGTGATCGACGCCGTCTACGTGGTCGATCAGGGCACTGATCTGGTCGAGTCGCGCCCGAGCTTCCCGGACGCGGAGAAGGCCCTCGACGGCAGGCTGCGCTACCTGCGCCAGCCCAACCTCGGTGGCGCGGGCGGCTTCGGCCGGGGTATGTACGAGGTCACCGAGGTCAGTCATGCCGATCAGGCCAACGTGCTGCTGATGGACGACGACGTGCTGTGCGAGCCGGAGATCGCGATCCGGCTCACCGCCTTCGCCAACCGCACCACCGAGCCGACCATCGTCGGCGGTCAGATGCTGCGGCTGCTGCACCCGAACAAGCTGCTCGCGGGCGCGGAGTACGCCGATTTCGCCGAGCTGCGGCCAGGCAAGGTCGTCGACGGCGCGCTTGAGGACATCGATCTGCTGTCCGAGGCGTTGGACGAGACCGGGATGCCCACGGGCAAGCCGGTCCGCGGCGACAAGCGCGTCGACGCGCACTACAACGCCTGGTGGTCCTGCCTCATCCCGTCCGAGGCCGTCGCCCAACTCGGCTATCCGCTGCCGCTGTTCTTCCAGTGGGACGACGTCGAGTACGGCTATCGCGCACGCGCCGCGGGCATCTCCACGGTGACGTTGCCCGGTGCCGCCGTGTGGCACGCGGACTTCGACTGGAAGGACGCGGACAAGTGGAACGAGTACTTCGCGGTCCGCAACGCGATGGTCGTCTCCGCGCTGCATTCCGAGACCGACCCGAAGACCCAGGCGCGCGTCCTGCTGGCCCGCGTCTCGCGTTACCTGCTGAGCATGCAGTACGGCCTGGCGGCGACGGTGATCAAGGCCGCTGAGGACTTCACCACGGGGCCGCGGATCTTCGACGACGGCGGTGCCGCGGCCGCGGCCGAGATCCGCAAGATCCGGGCGAAGTACCCGGACACGATCATGCACTCGGTCGACGACGTCAGCGGTCTCGTCTCCGGCCAGGCGCCGATGATCAAGTCGGGCCCGACGCCGAGCAACGACCGTCTCGTGCTGCTCAAGCGGCTGGTCTACCTCGCGATGGGCAAGAGCGTGCACGGGCTCGGTTCGGTGCCCGCCTCCGACGCGACCTGGTGGCACGTGTCCCAGTTCGACACCGCGGTGGTCACCGACGCCTCGCAGGAGGGTGTCCGCATCCGCAGGCGGGACAAGCAGATGGCCGTCGAGTTGGCCAAGCGGGCGGTGAAGGTCGTCCGCGCGGTCATCTCGGAGACGCCGCGACTGCGCGGGGAGTACCGGGCGGCGGTGCCGAAGGTGACCAGCAAGGACAATTGGAAGCGGCTGTACGACCTGTGACCGGGACCAGCGTCAGGAGCGAAGTGACCAAGCCTGCGAGTGCGCGGCCCGTTCGGGAGGAGCTTCAGCCCGTTCGCACGGTGTTGCAGCGGGTCATCCTGCCGAGGGACACCGATCCGGTGGACGTGCGGCCGTTGTACCTGGACGAGCCGGACAACGTGCACAGCCACGTGGTCAGCCGGGCCGGGGTGACGGTGCCCGCGTCGGCTCGGGTGTCGTTCGCCGCGTACTTCAACGCCTTCCCCGCCAGCTACTGGAAGCGCTACACCCGGGTCAAGGAGGTCATCCTCCGGCTGACCGTGCGCGGTGGCGGGCGGATCGACGTCTACCGGTCCAAGCCCAACGGCGACCAGGTCCACGTGCAGGGCCTGCCGGTGCGCGGCGACCAGTGGCGGACCATCGAGTTCGCCGTCGACCTGGCCCCGTTCGAGGACGGCGGCTGGATCTGGTTCGACGTCTTCACCGACGAGTCGAGCCTCGACATCGCCGACGGCGCGTGGACGACCAGCCTCGAACTGCCGCGCAAGACCCTGGCGATCGGCACCACCACCTTCAACCGGGTCGACGACTGCGTGGCCTCGCTGCTCGCCCTCGGCGACGACCCGGCCGTGCTCGACGCGGTCACCAAGGTCTACGTGGCCGACCAGGGCACCCAGAAGATCTCCGGCCACCCGCGCTTCACCGAGGCCGCCGCGATGCTCGGCGACCGGCTCCAGGTCATCGAGCAGGGCAACCTCGGCGGCTCCGGCGGGTTCAGCCGGGCGTTCTTCGAGGTCCTCGAACACTCCGACGCCGACCAGGTCCTGCTCATGGACGACGACATCGCCCTTGAGCCGGACAGCATCCTGCGCGCCTCCGCGTTCGCCAACGCGGCGATCACCCCGGTGATCGTCGGCAGCCAGATGCTCAACCTGCAGGCCAAGGCGCGGCTGCACAGCATGGGCGAGGTCGTCGACCTGGCCACCTGCGTGTGGCGGGCCGCGCCGGGCGCGGTCACCGATCACGACTTCGGCGCGCACAGCCTGCGCACGACCAGGGCGCTGCACCGCCGTATCGAGTCCACCTACAACGGCTGGTGGATGTGCCTGTTCCCGCGTGAGGTGATCGAGCGCACCGGACTGCCGCTGCCCCTGTTCATCAAGTGGGACGACGCCGAGTACTCGATGCGCGCGCTCGACAACGGCTACGCCACGGTGACCCTGCCCGGGTCGGCGGTGTGGCACATGCCGTGGACCGACAAGAACGACCTGTCGGACTGGACGGTGTACTTCCACCTGCGCAACCGGCTGGTCATCGCCGCGCTGCACAGCCCGCACGACCTGCGCAAGACGCTGCTCAAGCAGGGGCTGCGGGCCACCATCCGCAGGCTGCTGTCGATGGAGTACTCCACGGTCGCCATCGAGCTCAAGGCCATCGAGGACTTCATGGCGGGCCCGGACCGGCTCTTCGACCTGCTCAGCACCGGCTTGCCCGCCGTCCAGGCCGTTCGCAAGCGGTACACCGACGCGCAGACGGCCCCGTCGGCGGGCGAGTTCCCGCCGCCGACCCTGGACGCCGTCCGCGCCGAGCACATGCTGCGTCCGCCGGTGCACCCGGTGAAGATCGCCGCGCAGGCCACCAAGGCCGTGCTGCACAACCTGCGCGCCCCCGAGCCGGACGCCGTCGACCGCCCGCAGATCAACATTCCCGCGGGCAGCGCGCTGTGGTTCCTGCTCGGCAACCTGGACAGCGCCACGGTCTCCAACCCCGACGGCAGCGGGGTCGCCTTCCGGCGCCGCGACCCGAAGGTGTTCCGTGAGCTGTCGAAGCAGTCGGCGGCCACCTACCGCCGTCTGGTCACCGAGTGGCCGCGCCTTCAGGAGGCCTACCGGGCCGCCCTGCCCGAGCTGACCTCGGTCGAGTCCTGGCGCAAGGTCTTCGACGCCTGAGTCCAGTCGCTTCTCCGGGCCCACTCCCTCAGGGGGTGGGCCCGGTTTCGTTCGTGTCCGGAATCACAGAAGTCCCGGCCGCCTGGCCGCCGATTTTCACCCGAACAGAGCAAACGGGCCCGCCCCCCGAGGGGAGCGGGCCCGCTGTTTCGTTCTACAGATCAGACGGCGCGCACGCCGGTGGCCTGCGGGCCCTTCTGGCCCTGGCCGATCTCGAACTCAACGCGCTGGTTCTCGTCCAGGCTCTTGAAGCCCGAGCCCTGGATCTCCGAGTAGTGCACGAAGACGTCAGCGCCGCCGTCGTCCGGCTGGATGAAGCCGAAGCCCTTCTCGGAGTTGAACCACTTCACTGTGCCCTGTGCCACTTGTATATCTCCTCGACAGGTACCGATTAGCGAGTCAACGCGGGCGCGTTGACCCTGGTCGGTTTCAGACGGCGACTTCTCCGGCTTGACCTGGAGGAAAACCGCGCGCCCGCAACGATCTCTTGCGAGCGTGATTCACACGTACTCAAGAAAACTTACGACCTCTTACAGTGAACCACACCCGAGGGTGGATGCGCACGGGTGGACTTGACGAAGGGGCGGGGGTTGCGGCGTTTCACCGGCTGGTGGACGCTTTCATGGTGAGCGAGCTCTCCAGTGAGAAGACCGAGACCATCGCACTTGACCTCGACGAAGCCGGAGTCTCCGTCGATCTGCCTCGTCCCGCGAACGACCGGGACCAGGTACAGGGTGTGCCATATCGCCCGGTCGAGTTTCGTGACGACGATCTGCCCAACGCGCTGGAACGGGCGGCGTCGTGGCTGCGCGCCACGCAACACTGGCTCGGCGAGCCGGTCGACGTGATCGCCATCCATCTCGACTACGACGACAACGAGGGCTCCCCGTACTTCGACGTCAAGCTGCTCTGCAACGAAGAGGACCTCGCAGGCGCCCCCATCGTGATGCGTGAGCGCTCCACGAAGCCTGTGGGTGGGTAGGTGGCCGAGTTCGTCTACCCGCCCGTCATCGGGGCGGCCAGGGCCCTGTTCCGCGTCATGGACTACCGCATCGACATCCACGGCGCCGAGCACATCCCCGCCAGTGGTGGGGCGGTCATCGCCTGCACCCACGTCAGCTACCTGGATTTCATCTTCTGCGGCCTCGGCGCCCGTCCGGCCAAACGGCTGGTCCGGTTCATGGCGAAACACGAGATCTTCGCCAACCGCGTCGCGGGTCCGCTGATGCGGGGGATGCACCACATCCCGGTGGACCGGGCCGCGGGGCAGGCGTCGTACCAGGAGGCGGTCGCCCGACTGCGTGCCGGTGAGGTCGTCGGCGTGTTCCCGGAGGCCACCATCAGCCGCTCGTTCACCGTCAAGGACCTCAAGAACGGTGCGGCGCGGATGGCGGCCGAGGCGGGCGTGCCGGTGGTCCCGATGGCGTTGTGGGGCACCCAGCGGCTGTGGACGAAGGGCCGGAAGAAGGACCTGGGACAGCGACACGTGCCGATCCTGATCCGGGCGGGCGAGCCCTTTTCGGTCAATGCGGACGACGACATCGCCGCGGTGACGGACGATCTGCGGTCGCGGATGACCATGCTGCTCGACCAGGTGCAGAAGGACTACCCGGAGACACCGTCGTCGGCCGCGGAGAGTTGGTGGCAGCCAGCCCACCTGGGCGGGACGGCGCCGACACCCGATGAAGCCAAGGCCCTGGACCAACGTCGCCCTGAATAATCCGATCCAGTACCCGGGGAGCGTGGCGGACCGCAATGGCGCCACGCTCCCCGGGTCAGACCACTAGAACCAGCGCTCCAGCACCTGCGCGACGCCGTCTTCGGAGTTCGGTCCGGTCACCTCGTCGGCGGCCGCCAGCACGTCCGCGTGCGCGTTCGCCATGGCGACGCCGTGCCCGGCCCACCGCAGCATCTCGATGTCGTTCGGCATGTCCCCGAACGCCACGACGCGCTCCTGCGCGACTCCGACCAGCCCGGCCACCTCGGCGAGCCCCCGAGCCTTGGTGACCCCCGGCGCCGAGATCTCGATCAACCCCAAGCTGGTCGAGAACGTCACGTCAACGGCGTCGCCGACGAGTTCCACCGCCGCGAGCGCCATCTCCTCGCTGGTCATGTCCTCATGCCTGATCAGGAGCTTCGTCGCGGTGTACCCCAGCACCTCGGCCCGGGGCCGTTCGTTGCGCTCCGCGTCCCCCCACGGGTTGCTGTAGCCCGGCTCGGTCGCGAACCCGAGGTCGTCTTCGACGAACGGCCCGACGGTGGCGTGCTCGGTGGCGACCCGGAGACCGGGCATCACCGTCTCCAGCGTCTCCACGACGTCGTGGAGCACCATCGCGTCCAGTCCGTGCACCGACACCAGGCGGGACGCGCCTATGTCCAACACGATGGCGCCGTTCGCGCACACCGCGTACCCGTTGAGGCCCGCCTCGGACGAGACCGGCGGAATCCACCTCGGCGGCCGTCCGGTCACCAACACGAACGGGGTCTCGGTGGCCAGTACCCGACCGATCGTGCCGACTGTGCGCGAGGTCACTTTGTGAAGTGGGTCGAGGAGGGTGCCGTCGATGTCGGAGGCGACCAGGCTGGGTTTCTGCACGCCCCCATCTTCCCCGACCGGGGTGTTCGACCCGGGTGTGCTTGGTTACCCGAGGTCGAAACGTGGGCGCGTGGCGTTAGGTTCGGACACGTGCGCGTTGGCATCGTGATCCTCCCCGAACACCGTTGGTGGGCGGCCGAGCCCAAGTGGCGCGGCGCCGAGGCCTATGGCTTCGACCACGCCTGGACCTACGACCATCTCGGCTGGCGTTCGCTGGTCGACGGTCCGTGGTTCGACGCGGTCCCCACCCTGACCGCCGCCGCGATGGTCACCTCGACCTTGCGGCTCGGCACCCTGGTGGCGAGCCCGCATTTCCGCCACCCCGTCTCCTTCGCCCGGCAGTTACTGGCTCTGGACGACATCTCCGACGGCCGCTTCATGCTCGGTCTCGGTTCCGGTGCCAGCGGCGCGGGCGGCTACGACCGCACCGTCCTCGGTGAGCCGGAACTCACCCCTCGGCAGGTGACAGAGCGATTCGCCGAGTTCGTCACGCTGACCGACTCCTTGCTGGTCGAGTCCAGAACCGATTACTCGGGCGAGTACTACAAGGCGGTCGCCGCCCGGAGTGCGCCCGGCAGTGTGCAGCGT
>JALZNB010000220.1 GCA_030857905.1 Actinomycetota bacterium | reverse complement strand
GCCGCCTGCACTCCAGCCTCGGCTATCTCAGCCCCACCGCCTACGAAAACGCCCGGCACCACCCGGCAGACCGGGTAGCCTGATCCCACCTCACCGACCCTGTCCGTCAAAGCGGGTCAATCCCAGGGCACCGGCCATCGTGGCTGTGAGCCGTTGCGCATCCGCTTCACCGATGTGGGGTTCGTGCCGACGTGGATGCCTTCTTTGGCGCCCGCCACCACCACGGCACGCGCGAGCGCGGCGTTGCTCATGCCGGCGTCGTCCAACAAGACGCTCAGCGCGAGGTTGCTCTCGCTGGTGTGGTCGTCGCGGACCATCTCGTCACTTCCCGCGTGCTCGTTCCATCACCTTCCGTAGTCAATGGTGGCCCACCGGGCGACGTTCTGTGAAGCCCCCGCGCGAAGTGGGACCCAAGTGGGACCCCCGGCCGGGAAGCGGCGCGAATGCCGCGATGTCTGACCGCCACACGACACAGCCGCGCGTTTAGCTGGTGCGGTGACCAGAAACGCGCAGCCGTGACGAAACAAGAACACTCGCCAAGCACGTTCAGCGATCGGTCGCCGACGCTCGCCCTGACTCGACTCTGGTGTCGTGTTGACAGCGGACCCCGATCTGTTGGCCACACTCGGCGGAAGGTGGCGCTGTGAACGCCGACAGTCTCGTGGTTCCTTATGTCGCCGCGTGGAGCGGCGAACGAACGAACCTCACTCCCGTGATCGTGCGGCCGGATGGCCTCGGCATCGCCTACGCGGACGAAGTCCTCGGCGACCGTGACAGCAACGGCATCCTGTGGGTCCGAACGCCTTCCCACCCTGGGCACGGCAGACCTGAGTTCGGGTCGGTCCACTCAACGCGACAACGTCGAGCGATGCGCAAACTGCTGTGTCAGGTCTGCGCTTGCCCGGCCGACCACACCGATGATGGTGTCCTGTGGGTGCTCGAAGACCACCGCGACGACTGGCCCGGATGGCCGGAACGCATGGGCGTCACCGAACCGCCGATCTGCTTGCCCTGCCTGCGTCTCTCGGTACGCGCCTGCCCAGCACTGAGGCGAGGCCATGCGATCTTCCGCGTGCGTCATTTCCCGATCGCCGGGATTCGCGGCACCCGCTACCGACCGGGACGATCGTCCCCCGCACCGATCGGAAACTCACTGCTGCCCTTGGACGACCCCGGCATCCACTGGACCCTCGCCGCCCACCTGGTCAGAGAACTACACGACTGCACCATCCTCGACATCTGACCGCAGCGAAGCAGCAACCACGAGGCAACGCCCTTGACGAAGCCTCTTCCTGGCCTCAAGTTGATCGTCAAGTGCGGTCGCCGTCAGTCGATGGTTGCTGCATCATGGCTCATCCGGAACGAACACGGGGGCCAGCGGTGTCCGTGGAAGAAGTGCGTGCAACTGTTCTGGCGATCGCAGAGCAAACACCAACAGATCGTGCCACTACGACAGCGACCGAGATCGCGCGAGTCGGACGCGCCCTGAACGAATATCTCAATGGAACGAACAATCACGATGTCGACATGGCAGTCGCCGCGATCGCGGCGGCAGCGGAACGTGTCACCGAGGCCGCTGACAGCTTGGCATTGGCCGCAGACCGATGTCACGCCTGGACACGGGCTTGTAGCGGTGTCTGTCGAGCGACTCGTCAACGCCGTACTGGCCGAATGCGATGCTCTCCCCCTCGGAGAGCTGATCGGAATCGGTGCCTGGATCGACGAGTACGCCGCGCAGTCTCTGCACCGTCTCGCACTGGAGTCCCATCGCCCGGAACTTGCCGAGGCTGTCACAGCTCTCGGACATTCTCGAGAATGTCTCGACCAGGCATTGCGGCTCCTCGACAACGCCATCCGAACTTTGCGCACCTACTGTCATCATCACGAACCCAGCCTGCTCACTGCGGACGGCACGCCGACATCAGCATCGCCAGGTGCGCCAACGCGGGCCGCACTGGAACCAGCAGAACGACGTGCACGGCAAGAACATGCACGTAACACAGTGCCACCGCCAGTCCCTGGAGCGCGAACCGTGGGCGTGTGGATCGAGGAAAACGGCATGGAGCACGACCTCGTCAGCGGCAACCGGGACCCCTGGTTCACCATCGCCGCCCAGTTCGCCCGCGAACGCGGCTGGGCGAAAGGACGCGCAGTCCTCGGTCTCGCTCGCCATGTCGAGATCAAGTTCGCCATGCGGCTGCGGGGCTTCCACACGCGACGACAACCCGGCGATCCACCCATCGACGAGACGATCATCATCGACCGGGCTCCCTGCGGCACCGACGCCCCAGGCGACTGGACATGCCATACCAAGCTGCCCGACTGCCTACCACCCGGTGCACCCTTGACCGTGATCGACCGCGGCGGAAACCGCTACACCTACCGAGGAAACTCCGACCAATGACCATCGAAGTGCGCTATCGCACCATCAACGACAACACCATCAACGAAGCCGTCGTGCACCTCGACCCCGCCGACCGCGACGAGCTCCTGCGCATCCTCACCACCGAAGCTCTCTTCGGCGCCGTCCTTCATCACCGAGAATCCTCGACGGACACCGTGGAAGCACCCGACCACGAGCTCATCGTGGGCTTCCACGGCGATCTCGGGGCGCTCTACTACACCGACGAGTTCGGCTCTTGGTACACGCTGGGGCCAACCCCCGAGGACGACGGACCGGTCTACGCGGAAGTCGACTTCCCCAGATACAGCGAACTGCCCGCCGCCGATGTCACACAAGCGATCACCCAATTTATCGACAGCGATGGACAACGACCAAACTGTGTCACCTGGCAAGACGATCCGTACGCCACATGACCCACCGCAGCCAGTGAACCGTGGCGGACTCCAGAGGTGGCTGCTCGCTCTTCCGGAATAGTGGTAGGTAATGGTTTGCTGACCGGATGCGAACCACCCTGTCGATGGCGATCTGCGCGGTCAGTGTCGCCACGCTTTCCCTCGCCGTTCCGAGTAGCGCCGAGGGTAAATCGGCCGTGAGCGGCGACGCGAGCGTGTTGGCCACGCCGACTCCGCCGTACTCGACCAGTCAGATCCGTCGTACCGAGCAGTGGCGTCAGACCCTCAGTGGCGTGGAGTACCTGTTCACCGGCTACGAGAATCCCGCCTACAAGTGTGGCCGCACGGGGGTGTTCACCTTCACCGTGGTCGAGCGGGCCGACCAGCAGGGCAAGCCTGCCCCGTTGTGGGCACGCTTCCATGGTGGCGGTGTCGGCTACTACCTTCCCGATGGCACCTACCTCGGTGGGGAGAGCCACAACGACCAGGAATCGGCGCGGTATTTGGGCGATGTCGTGCTGAACGACATCGGCCCGACCGGCACCAAGGACACGATCGTCGGCCGTCGGGTCCGTGAGGGTGCTCGGGTCGTGGCCACCTCCATGTGCGACCACGACGTGCGTTCCGGGCTCGGCCAGTCCTACCCGAACAACCCGAACCACACCGACACCGTGGATGGCGCGCTCGCGGACATGGCGGCCGTCGACGCGGTGGCGACCGGGGCTGCGGGTATTCCTCGTCGGCCCAGTACGCAGATCTTCCTGATCGGTGGCAGTGCGGGCGGATACGGGTCATGGACCGTGGCGCACAACCTCCACGCTCGTGGTGTGCGGCTGACCGGGGCGCTCGCCGACGCGGGACTCTCCAGCACGCGGATGATCACCCTGCACAAGGCCAAGCTCACCCCGCCCAGCCAGGAGCCGCGGTGGAACTGGCTGGACCAGGCAGCCAAGATCGGCCCGTACGCGCAGCAGCCCGCCCTGGCGGCCGAGCGCGCTCTCGCGGCAGGCTTCCCGGTGCCGTTCCTCGATGTCTACATGGACGGCGACGCCCACTGCGCCGGGCCGGTCGCCCCGGTCCCGGCCGCGGTCCAGGCCGGGTACAACAACAACTGCCGTTGGGCGCACGGCGCGGTCGCCGAGGTCACCAACCCCCAGGGTGACCCGAAGCAGGCGTCGATCGGCTACCCCGGTCGCGGCCACACGGTGACCGCGATTCCAGGACATCCCGTGCAGGCCGACGCCGAGGCCTGGTACCGCGCGGTGATGGCCTCGAACCCTGGCCCGGTTGTCTGGTAGTCACCGAGGAGAAGACGAGTAGCGCTTTGGCGGTGTCGATGGCTTCCTTGCCGCGAGGTAGGCGCCCTCGCCCATCGGGTCGTTGTTGGTGTAGATCGCCTGTCGCACCAAACTATCCCTTGTGGACAGATGTGGTCGCGCCAGAGCGTAAAAGTCAGACCACGACGAGAGCGCGACGGCGGAAGACGACCAAGGCGATCCCCAGCACGAGAACGGCCATACCCGTGAGCACCGCCAATTCGGTGAGCACAGAGGTGATGCCCATGCCTGGCCGGGCGAGGGCGAGTAGCGCGTCCATCGCCCACGAGTGCGGGAAGGCGTAGCCGATGGTGCTGAGCGGCTCGCCCGCGACCTCGCGCGGCCACAGGCAGCCGCCGAGCATGCCCATCACGATGCCGACCGGGGGGCCGATCGCCGGGGCCTGCTGCGGTGACTTGACCAGGGTGCCGACCAGCATCGCGGCACCGGTGGCGATGAGGCAGAACACCGCGACGATCACGGTCACCCCGAGCGGGTCTCCCCAGGACACGTCGAAGATCAGGTTGCTCACCACGATGATCAGCAGCGACTGGGCGACCGCGACCAGGAATCGGCTCAGCGCCTCGCCGAGGAGCACCGAGCCCTGCCGGACCGGCGCGGCCAGCGTGCGTCGGATCATGCCGATCCGCCTGCTCTCGGCCAGCGCGGCGGCCACCGCCATCGAGTTGACGAAGGTGAACAGCAACAGGTTCGCGGGCGCGGTGTAGGCGAATCCGGTCGGCGTGTCGTCGCCTTCGCCGCCGGAGGCACGAATGGCGACCTGACTGGACTGCTCCTGGGCGACACGCACGTACTCGGCGGCCTGTTCCTCGTCCGCTCCGGCGGCTTTCGCCGCGTTCCTGGCCTCCTGCACCGCGGACACCCTGCCCACGGCCACGTCGATCTGGCTGCGCGCGGCGAGTCCACTGCCGTTGGTCTGGGTCAGCACCAGCTCGAAAGCGGTCGCACCGGGTGGGATGATCAGGCCCGCGGCCAGTGCACCCTCGCGCACGCCGTCGCGCACCTGTTCCTCGGTGTCCATCAGTTCCACGGACAGCTTCGGGCTGGCCCGCAGTTCATCGATCACCGCGACCGCGACCGGGTTCGCGTCCTTGGCGACAACCGCCACCGGGAGCTGGGAATCCGCGGAGTCGCCGCCGAGCGCGAGGCCGACGAACACGATGGTCACGAACGGCATGACGACCATGAAGAACAGCCCGACCCGGTCGCGGGTCTGGCGGAGCAGATTGGCCACCACGAGGGCGATGACGGGGCGGGGCCTCATGCGAACAGTCCCTTCCGGAAGCGCAGGACGGCGAAGACGCCCGCGACCACGCCGATGCCGAACACCACGGCGAGCGGGGTGAGGATGGCGCCGACGCCTGCCCCGGTTCCCGCCAGCTCCGACAGACCGGAGGACACCCAGCCGTTCGGGGTGACCAGTGCGACCTTCTGGAGAAAGTCGGGCAGGTTGTAGACGGGCACGAGACTGCCGCCGAGGAAGGCGAAGACGAACGCCACGCCGAGGGTGTACCCGTCGGCCTGCGCGTCGGTGCGGGCACCGCTGGCCACGAGCATCACGATCATCGTCGCGGCGAACGCGTGCGCCAGCAGCAACAGGAACACCCCGCCCGGGGAACCCCAGGTGGAACCGAAGATGAGCACGGACGAGAGCCAGGTGGCGCACATGCTGATCAGCGCCAGGAGGAAACCGACAGCGCCCTTGCCCGCGACCGCTGTCCACAACGGGATCGGTGCCGCGCGCATCCGGCTCAGCGTCCCGTTGTGGCGCTCGGTGAGCAGGCTGCGGGCGGAGCCGCCGACGACGAAGAACGCGAACATCACCGCCATGCCCGCGCCGTAGTAGACCGCCATGTCGACCCGGCCGCCCGAGACCGGGTCGCTGTCCAGGCTCAGCGCCGGACCGGCCGCGCCGTTGCGTTCGACGAAGATCTGCACATCGTCGGCGGGCACGCCTGCCGCGAGTGACGCGCGCACCGCCAACGTACGGGCGGTCACCAGCGCCGAGATCCGGTCGACCATGCTGCGTGCGACGACCCCGGCCAGCGGGGACTCCGCCGACTCCAGGACCGACACCTCGCCGCCTTCTCCCGCGCCAACGCTCGCGCTGAACCCGGGAGGGAACAGGATGGCGGCGCCGACGGTTCCCTCGTCCACTGCGGCGCGGGCACTGCTCTCGTCGCCGAACGGCTGGAAGGTCAGCACGCCCTTGAGCTCGTCGGTGGCCAGCGCCTCCCGCTGCACACTCGCCGGGA
Organism: Actinomycetota bacterium; assembly: GCA_030857905.1. Taxonomy (GTDB): domain Bacteria; phylum Actinomycetota; class Actinomycetes; order Mycobacteriales; family Pseudonocardiaceae; genus Actinokineospora. The sequence goes on along the minus strand of JALZNB010000220.1, from coordinate 3,253 downwards.
ATTGACCGTGGTCCAGGTCGACGATGCCGATGTTGGCCTGCAAGGGCGGGTCGTCGTCACCGCCGAGCGCGAGACCGAACATGGTGGCCAGCAGGATCGGCGCGACCAGGGCGATCAGCACCGCGGTGCCGTCGCGCAGCCGGGAGCGCAGTTCGTGCCCGCCGACCACCAGGAGCGCGCCCATGGTGTTTTTCCTCAAGTCCTCGCCAGTCCTCGCCGTGATCAGTCGCGCAGGGTGGTGCCGGTCAGGTGCAGGAAGGCGGCTTCCAGGTCGGGTTCGACCACTTCGACGCCGGTCACCACGGCCAATCCGGCGACCACGCCGATCAGCTCGGGCAGCAGGTGCCTGCCTCCGGTGGCGAGCAGTCGCACCGACGTGGCTCCGGTGACCACCGCCTCGGAGACACCCCGGACGGTGCGCAGCTTCTCCGCGGCCACCTCGACATCGCCGTCCAGGACGAGTTCGATGCGGTCGGTGCCGCCGAGTTCGGACACCAGCTCCTGCTTGGTGCCGTCGGCGACGACCTTGCCCTGGTCGATGATCCCGACCCGGGTGCAGACCCGCTCGACCTCCTCCATGTAGTGCGAGGTGTAGAGCAGGCTCATCCCGTCGCCGACAAGCCGTTCGACGTTGTCGAGGATGGCGACGCGACTTTGCGGGTCGACGCCGACAGTCGGCTCGTCCAGGACGAGCAGGCTGGGGCGGTGCAGCAGGGCGGCCCCGATGTTGGCGCGGCGCTTCATGCCGCCGGAGTAGGTCTCGATCTTGTCGTTGCCCCGGTCGGTGAGGCCGACCATGTCGAGGACTTCCTCGATCCGTTCCTTCAGTTCGCGCCGGGGAATCCCGTAGAGCCTGCCGAAGTAGCGCAGGTTCTCCCTGGCGGTCAGCTCCGGGTAGAGCGCGATCTCCTGGGGCACATAGCCGATGAGTCGCTTGGCGGCCACCGGGTCTTCGGCGATGTCGATGTCGCCGATCCGCACCGAACCCGTGTCCGGGCGCAGCAACCCGACCAGCATCGAGATGGTGGTCGTCTTTCCGGCACCGTTGGGACCGAGCAGGCCGTATGCCTCTCCTCGCTCGATCCGGAAGCCGACCTGATCGACCACCACCTTGTCGCCGTAGCGCTTGACCAGGTTCTCGCACACCAGCGCAGGGGTCATGTCGTCCTCTCGGGCTCGCACCCGTCGATCGCCTCCGGCGCGGTGGCGCCGACGACATTGTTGCGGAAGCGCTGGTTGGCCACGTCGGTACCGATCTGTACGTCGAGCGGGCTGTTGCCGGTGATGGTGTTCCACTCGACGGCGTTGTCCGTGGAGTCCGAACCACCCCAGTCCGCGGACGTCCCGATCACCAGCGCCGCGCCCATCACCGACATGCCGCCCGGCTTGTTGCCGTGCAAGCGGTTGCCCACGATGCCGACCCGTTGCGCGCCGATCATGGCGATGCCGACCCCGGAGATGGGTGGCCCGGCCGCACCGAGCGCCTCCGGGTCGTCGCCACCGGCGACCAGCGTGTTGTCGGTGACGTCGTTGTCGGCGATCAGGCAGTCGCTCACGCCGCCGGGGGGCTCACCCTCGTAAGTCTGGTGCAGCAGCAGGATTCCGGCCGCGTTGCCATGGCAGCGGTTGCGCAGCACCCGCGCGCGCCGGGAGTTGTCGATGAACACGCCGAACGCGCTGGCGGTTGCCTCGCTATCGGCGATCACCGCGTCGGCTGACGCGCAGAACGCCAGCGCGATTGCGCCGTACTGACTGCCTTCGGCTCGACAGCGGAGCACCTCGATGCGCGTCGACTCGCGTAAGTACAGCCCCCACACCCGGTTGTCCACGGACTCCACATCGACCAGTCGGATACCGGACACGGTGTGCACGTAGACGCCCGCGCCGGAGAAGCCCCGCAGGGTCAGGCCCTCGATGGAGATGTCGTCCACACTGTGTGCGGCGATGCCGTGAGCCACGGCCTCCGGCGCATCGTGCAACGCCGGGATAGAACTCGTGACGGTGGTGTCCCCTGGCACGATTACGGTCCGGCCCGCTCCCGCTCCGACCAGGCTGATCCCGGACCGGGCGAAGACGATGCCGCCGGGGTACGTGCCTTCGGCCAACCGCACGACAGCGCCGGGACCGCACGTGTCCACCGCGTCCTGGATGGATTCACCCGGTGCGACGTGGACCTCGACGGGGACCTCGGTCAGGGACATGGATCCACTCCTTCCGGAAACGTGATGATTATGGCAAAAGCGACAATGAGGTTCCCACTCCATCCCCAACGGGCCGCGCCTGCCACGGCGAGGCCTCCCCCTGCGGGGTCGGTGGTGAACCGGGTCAACGCGGCCACTCGGCTCGCGCCGCGCACTGTGTAGACGCAGGACCTGCTCAGCGCGACCTCGGTGGCCGCGACGATCTCCGGCTCGGCGGCGTCGAGCAGCGGCCGCGCCCACTCGAAGCCCGCGAACGGGATGTCCCCCCTGGCAACGAAATCGTGCCAGGAGAACCCCGGCGGCCTGCCGCCGACCGCCTTGACCAGACATTCCTTCACCGCGACGCTGGCGGCGACCGCCAGCGTCGGGTTGTCGTGCAAACCGGGCTCGTCCGGCGCGTTCATGTGGCCGAGGTAGACCGGGCCGCTGAGAGCGACGGCGCGGTCGACCCGGTCGACCTCGACCAGGTCGACCCCGAACAGCACCGGTGGAGCACTCACTCCACAACCCGGTCGAGGAACCGCAGCAGTCGCGCGTTGTACTCCTCGGCGGCTTCGATCATCGGGATGTGGCCGCAGTCCTCGATGGTGACGAACTCGGTGCCCGCGTGCTTGGGCACGGTCTCCAGCCACGGGTCGATCGGGGTCATGCGGTCATGTCGACCCCACACGTACAGCGAGGGGCAGGTGACCTTGTCCATCGCCGGGTCGACCTGGTAGGTGCGGGTCGCGCGGATGCTGCGGGCCATCGCGACCATCGCCGGTCCGTGCCGCAGCACCTCGGCGGTGGCGTCGATCTGCGCTTCGGTGAACAGCGGTTCGCCGTGGAAGAGCGCGGCGAGCATCCGGTCGCGGAACTCCGGGCCGGAGGGCTGCACGCTGGCCCTGCGGTCGACGTTCAGGCCGACGTCGGGGTCCGGGGTCAGGCCGGGTGCGCCACTGACCACGATGGCCTTGATCCGGTCCGGGCGCCTGCCCGCGAGGTCGATGGCGACCAGGCCGCCGAGGGAGTTCGCGCACACGACGATCTGGTCGGCGCCCGCGGCGTCGCAC
>JALZNB010000147.1 GCA_030857905.1 Actinomycetota bacterium | reverse complement strand
CTTCAGCTCTGGGAATTCGACATCCTGGGCACCCTGCGCCGGTCTGGGCCGCCCTACCGGCTGACCGCCGGTGCACTCTCGGACAGCTCCATGGTCACCGCAGGCGCCATCACCAACCGCATCGACCGGCTGGTGGCCAGGGGTCTAGCGACCCGCGAGACCGATCCCGACAACCGGCGTTCCGTCGTCATCACGTTGACCGAGAGCGGTTACGCCATCATCACCAACGTCCTCGTCCACCACGTGGCCCACGAGGAACGCCTGCTGGCGTGGCTGAGCGCCGAGGAGCAGCAGCAGCTCGCGACGCTGCTGCGCACCCTGCTCATCGGGCTTGGCGACGTGCCTCCGCAACCAACGAGCGCGACCCCTGACGTACGCGTCAGGTCAAAGCGCGTTCCCAAACCCGGGCGATGAGCCTCGCATCTTCGCACCACTTGCCACGTTGGCTGCGCAGGCCTCAGGCCCCGGTGTCGACGTTGTGTGCCTGGACGACCAGTCCACCCCATACGCTGGACTCCACGAGTACAGGTGCGCCGTCCGTAGCCCTGATCGGTGACCGCAAAGTCTCCGGCGATTGCGGTGATCTTGCCGTTGCCGTCGAGCAGTTCGACTCGGCCTCCTGTGAACCTGGCAACGATCTGCGCCAGTTCGTCCACACAGCCGCCCAGGGCCTCGGCATAGTCGGACGATTGGGTCTCTGACCTGCAGGTTTGGTGGTCGGTGACCCGGTGTGGCGTGTGTGACGGATGTGATCCGTGGGACTTGGATGAAGGTGTCTAAGCCACACCAAGCCAAGGACCACACCCGCCGATGTCATCTTCGCGTACTGCCTCTGCCCGACCGCAACCTGTCGGGCCCTCCTCGGCGAAGGTATTGCTGGAACTGCTCGCATCGGTCCCTGATCCGCGGCACCCGCGCGGGGTGCGCCACAGCCTCCCAGGGCTTCTCGCGGTCGCGGTCACGGCGGTGGTCTGCGGCGCCAAGTCGTTTGCAGCGATCGGCCACTGGGCCGGTGACCTCGACGCGGATCTCCTTGCAGCATTCGGGATTCGACGTGGCAAGGCACCCGTCGGAGTCGGCGATCAGACGTGCGTTCACACGCCTTGACGCCACCAAGCTCGACGCGGTCCTCGGCGCGTGGATGTGGACCCGGACCCGGGTGGTCGACCAGCGCCGGGTGATCGCGATCGACGGGAAGACCGTGCGTGGTGCCCGGACCCATGAGACCACCGCACCGCACCTGGTCGCCGCCTACGACCACGGCCACGGTGTCGTCCTCGGCCAACTCGCGGTCGCTGCGAAGAGCAACGAGATCCCCGCCGTGCGGACGCTCCTGGCCACCTTCGACCTGACCGGTGTCGTGGTCACCGTCGATGCGATGCACACCCAGAGCGACACCGCCCAACTCATCGTCGACGGTGGCGGCGACTACGTGTTCACCGTGAAGGCAAATCAGCCGAAGTTGTATGCGGCTTGCAAGGCGCTGCCCTGGTCGCAGGTGCCGGCCCGCCGGGTCACGAGCAAGGGCCACGGCCGGCGGGTCACCCGCACCATCAAGGTCGTCACCGCCCCGGCGTGGGTCGAGTTCGCCGGCGCCGTCCAGGTCGCCCAAGTCCGTAGAACCGTTACCAGGAAGGGAAGGAAGACCGTCGAGGTCGTCTACCTGATCACCTCTGCCGACACCCTTGCCGCGTCACCAGCCACTCTCGCAGCGTGGGTCCAGGGCCACTGGGGCATCGAGAACAAGCTGCATTGGGTCAGGGACGTGACCTTCGACGAGGACCGATCCCAGGTCCGCACCGGCGCTGGACCACACGTCATGGCCACCCTGCGCAACACCGCGATCAGCCTGCTCCGACTCGCCGGCTGGACCAACATCGCCCACGCCCTACGACATCACGCCGCTGACAGCCAACGCCCTCTCGCGCTCCTCACAACGTGATCAGCGACTTTGCCGAGGCCCTGCCTTCCGACCCAGGTTAAGTCGCGCTGAAGCGCGTCGCGCTTACCCGTCTAGCCGAAGTTCATTCGACTCGTCGCGGTGGGTTCCGTTGCTCCCGAAGTGTTTGTCGATGATCGTCGCGCCGTTCTTGAGCACGTGAAGGAAGGCCATGGCGCGTGCGCGACCGACCCCGAAGT
>JALZNB010000145.1 GCA_030857905.1 Actinomycetota bacterium | reverse complement strand
TCCGCCTTGCCCACATCGGCGTCGACGGTCTCCGGGCAGTCCCGCTTGACGGCCAAGGGGATGCGCTGGAAATCGAGGTGTCCGCGACGTCGCTGACCTACAGCGAGAGCTGTGCGCCGTTCATTCCCCGGCTTGTCGCCTTGGCCGAGGAGTTCGTCTTGGCGGCCGTGGTCGTGGGAGCCGCCATCGTGTGCGGCGGGCGCGTGTTGGCGCAGCAGCGGGCGTACCCGCCGGAAGTGGCGGGCATGTGGGAGCTACCCGGCGGTGGCGTCGAGCCGGGGGAGTCCGATGTGGACGCGGTGCGCCGGGAATGCGTCGAGGAATTGGGCGTCGTCGTCGAACCCGGCACGATCCTCGGACCCGACATCGTGCTCAAGCCGGGCTTGGTGCTGCGGATCTACACCGCGATTCTGCGCGAGGGAGAGCCGCATCCACACGATCACCAGGCGCTCGACTGGCTCAGTGCGGACACGCTGTATTCCGTGCGCTGGTTGCCCGCCGACCGCGTGGTGCTGCCCGCGGTGGCGGACTTCCTGCGCGCGCACTAGTACGGCATGGGTTCCTTGCTCAGCAGCGCCTCGTTGACCGACATCAGTGACCGGCAGGTCCGGTTCGCCTGGAACTCGATCACCTCGTGGTGGACGAGCCCACGCTGGGCGAACGGGTCGGTCGCCAGCAGCGAGACGAGCTTGTCCTTGCTCATCGGGGCGGCGATGACCACGCCCCCGGTGTGCGGTTTCTGGCGGCCCGAAGCCAGGAAGTACCCGGCCGCGTACTGTTTTCCGAGCCACTCGGCGTGGTCGGGCAGCACGTAGTCGATCTCCTCCAGCGGAGCCGTGTAAGTGATCAGTACGACGTACATGGCCCCACGGTAATCCTTTATGGCCCGGTCGGCTGGGACGATAGTGTGAATGTCCCGGGGCGTGGCGGTCTGCCTCACCCTTGGAGAGACATGACCAGGTTGTTCGACATCATCCCACCCGACGCGCACCCTGGCGCCATCAGCGGCAGTCTTGTGTGGACAGTCGGCCGTGGATCGATTTCGGCAAACACCACGTTGACGGGCGTGCGGCTCGGTAGTGTGCCGCTCGTGTCTGAAGCCCTTACTCTTGACCAAATCCTCGACGATGCCGCCTTGCTGTCCCTTGAGCACCAACTCCACCTCGCCGACCTCGTCGGTGACCGTCCGTGGCGGGTCAACCTCGATGAGCAGCGGTTCGAGTTCGTCGGTGAACCGCCGTTCGTGTGCAGCCGCGTGCACCTGCTCGGCAGCGCGGCGCCCGGGCCGCGGTCATGGCTGTGGAGTTGGGCCAACCCGTACGGATACAGCAAGCCGGTCATCGAACTGGCCGAGGCGGTGCGGGAGTTCGGCCACCGGCATGGCATCGGCGAACTCGCCGCACCCGAGGTCCCGTTCGACGCCCTGCCCTTCGCCTCGACGGAGCCGAACGCGGTGGCGGGCGTCCTGCTCGAAGCGGCGAAGGCCGTCTCCGGCGTGTGGACCGCCTACACCGGCGACGCGGGTGGCGGGACACGGGTCGCGTTCCTGATCGAGCACCCCGACTTCCGCCTACCGCCGCCCGAGGCCGTGCGGGTGATGCGCGTGTTGCAGCAGGGCACGGCCGAGCTGAACCTGACCGACCACCGGCGCGCGGTGCACAGCTACGCCGTTCGCCGCGGACTCAAGTCCTCGTTCAACGCCCACCAGGCCGAGGTCTCCGGTCCGGGGTTCGACGTGGCGATCCAGTTCGACGACGCGGATCGGGTGCTCAAGATGACCGCGCGGATGGGCTCCGACCGCTAGCGCGCTTTCGCCTTGATCCGCTTGAGCGCCAGCACCGGGCACTTGCCGCACATCGATTTCGACCGGCAGCACTTCTTCTTCACCTTGCCGGACTTCATCAGCTTCTTGACCCGTTCGGCGGGGGTCTTGGTGCCGGATTTACCGCCCACGTCACCCCTCCGTCCAGCCGCTGAACTCTTGTCTTAGGGTAGGTTAACCTTTTCCGTTTGCCTGCGTGGTGCTGCTCACATCGACCACACTTGTATCCTGGACTGGCTAGCAGCAGCTCTTCCGGCTGCGTCGGGCGCCCCCATCAGCGATGACCGGCGAAAGTGGGCTGCCCCCCAACGTCTGAGAAGAAACCAGGAGCACGCGCGTGCCCACAGCGACCGTCAGCGCCCAGATGACCAGGAACGACCTCCGCAACGTGGCGATCGTCGCCCACGTCGACCACGGCAAGACCACCCTCGTCGACGCCATGCTGCGCCAATCGGGGGCCTTCGCGGCCCGCGCCGAACTGGTCGACCGGGTCATGGACTCCGGTGAACTGGAGCGGGAAAAGGGCATCACGATCCTGGCGAAGAACACCGCGGTGCGGCGCCAGACCCCCGACGGGCCCATCGTCATCAACGTCGTCGACACCCCGGGCCACGCCGACTTCGGTGGTGAGGTCGAGCGCGGCCTCGCCATGGTCGACGGTGTGCTGCTGCTGGTCGACGCCAGCGAGGGTCCGCTGCCGCAGACCCGGTTCGTGCTGCGCAAGGCCCTCGCCGCCGGTCTGCCGGTCGTGCTCGTGGTGAACAAGGTCGACCGCCCCGACGCCCGCATCGCCGAGGTCGTCGAGGAGACCCACGACCTGCTGCTCGACCTGGCCTCCGAGCTGGACGACCTGGACGAGTCGGTACTCGACCTGCCCGTCGTCTACGCCTCGGCGCGCGCCGGTCGGGCCAGCCTCAACCAGCCCGAGGACGGCGGCCTGCCCGACAGCGAGAACCTCGACCCGCTGTTCGACCTGCTGATGGCCAAGGTGCCCGCGCCACAGGCCGACACCGAGGCCCCGCTGCGCGCCCTGGTCACCAACCTCGACGCCTCCAGCTTCCTCGGCCGGATCGCGCTGTGCCGCATCCACGCGGGCCGTCTGCGCAAGGGCCAGACCGTGGCCTGGTGCCGCGAGGACGGCTCGATCGCCAACGTCCGGGTCACCGAGCTGCTGATCACCGAGGCGCTGGACCGGGTGTCCGCCGACGAGGCGAGCGCCGGTGAGCTGGTCGCCATCGCCGGTATCCCGGAGATCACCATCGGCGACACCCTCGCCGACGTCGACCACCCGTCGCCGCTGCCCCGGCTGACCGTCGACCAGCCGGCCATCTCGATGACCATCGGGGTCAACACCGGCCCGCTCGCGGGCCGCAACGGTGGCACCAAGATCACCGCGCGGGTGCTCAAGGCCCGCCTCGACAGCGAGCTGGTCGGCAACGTCAGCATCCGCGTCGAGCCCACCGAGCGTCCCGACGCCTGGGAGGTGCAGGGCCGTGGTGAGCTGGCGCTGGCCATCCTGGTCGAGCAGATGCGCCGCGAAGGCTTCGAACTGACCGTCGGCAAGCCCGAGGTCGTCACCCGCACCATCGACGGCAAGCTCTCCGAGCCGTTCGAGCGGCTGACCATCGACGCCCCCGAGGAGCACCTCGGCGGCATCACCCAGCTCCTCGCCGCCCGCAAGGGCCGCCTTGAGCACATGGGTGGCCACGGCACCGGCCGGATCAAGGTCGAGTTCGTGGTGCCGTCGCGTGGCCTCATCGGTTTCCGCACCGACTTCCTCACCGAGACCAGGGGCACCGGCATCGCCAACGCCATCTTCGAGGGCTACTTCCCGTGGGCGGGTGAGATCCGCAGCAGGCACTCCGGTTCGCTGGTCGCCGACCGCACCGGCCCGGTCACCGCGTACGCGATGATCCAGCTCGCCGACCGGGGCACGTTCTTCGTCGAGCCGGGCGCCGATGTCTACGAGGGCATGGTCGTCGGGGAGAACCCGCGCTCGGAGGACCTCGACATCAACATCACCAAGGAGAAGAAGCTCACCAACATGCGGCAGTCCTCCGCCGATGTGATGGAGACCCTCGCCCGGCCGCGCAAGCTGAGCCTGGAGGAGGCGCTGGAGTTCTGCGCCAACGACGAATGCGTCGAGGTCGCGCCGGACGTCGTGCGGGTGCGCAAGGTCATCCTGGACGCCACCACGCGCGGTCGCCAGCGCTCGCGCGACAAGGTGCGCGACCAGAAGTAAGCGGCACGGCGACAGCGCCGCGGGCGGCACCGGGAACCTCCGGGGCCGCCCGCGCGTCATTCGCGGGCAGGTGCGGTGCGAACCGCCCGACGTCGGCGAATAGGGTCGCGGTGGCGGGCCTGCCGTCTGGCAGCATGTCGACGCGGGTGCCTGGGGAGGTGGGGAGTCTCGTGCGGGGAACTCGTCGGCGGTTCGCGGTGCC
>JALZNB010000141.1 GCA_030857905.1 Actinomycetota bacterium | reverse complement strand
TGGGTGTACTGCCGACTCTCCGATGGCTACCAGACCTGCCTCGCCGCGGTGGCCGTGCGCGCGGACCGCTCGCTCGTGGTCGCGATGGACAAAAGGGACACATCAGCCGAGCGCGTACTCACACTCCTGCAACCCATCACCGAGAAGGTGCTGGAGCGTCTTCCGCCCGAGTAGCCCGCTCCCGCCGCCCCGCGGCGGCGGCCGCGAGAGCGCCAGGAGCAATCGCTGCGGTGATCACGCCCGCGATGACCAGCGCGAACGACAAGTCGACCAGGTGCGCGATGCCACCGATCAGCGGCGGTCCAGCGAGAAACCCGGTATAGGCGATCGTGGTGACGAACCCGATTTCCCGCTCGCCCCCGCTGCCGTCCGCACGCCTGCCGGCGGCTCCAGCCAGCCCCAGCGCGATCGGGAACGCGTAAGCCAGCCCCATTCCCGCCATGGCGAAGCCGACGAACGTCGCCGCCTGCCAGGGCACCAGGGCTGACACCACAAGTCCCGCCGCAGCGATCAACGCTCCGCTGACCAGCAATTTCTCCGACCCGAACCGCCGCTCCGCGCGTTCGCCCACCAGCCGAGTAACCGCCATGGCCAGAGAGAACGCGCCGTAAACGAACGCGGCCACGCTTTCGTTGATCTGCCGGTAGTCGACGGCGAACAGGGCCGACCAGTCGGCGCTCGCTCCCTCGGCCACGGCAGAGCACAGGGCGACCAACGCCAGCAGCCACAGCACAGGCCGCCGGACCGGTGATGGGCCCGTGGCGAGGTGCGCGGACTCGGGGATCGTCTCGTTGGGCACGTGCCGCAGCACTATCAGTCCGATGACGGTGACCAGCACACCGACGACGACCAAGTGCGGCAGCAGCGCGACATCCAGGTGCACGGCGAGAGCCGAACCGGTCGCGGCGACCAGGCCACCGAAGCTGAACGCTGCGTGGAAGACCGGCATGAGCGGGCGCTCACTGCGACGTACGACCGTCACCGCCGCGATGTTCATCGCCACGTCCAGCATGCCCACGGTCGCGCCGAGGGCAATCAACGTCAACCCCAGTGCGAGCGGATTGGGCACCAGGCCAAGCACGGGCACGACAACGCAGGTGGCCACGACGGACGCACCGATCAGCACTCGTGCGCCGAAGCGAGCGGCCAGCCGCCCGGTAACCGACGCGGCGAAGATCATGCCGATACTCGCGCCGAGCAGCGATAGCCCCAGCGCACCCTCCTGGGCGCCTACCTGTCCCGCCAGCGCTGGCACGCGTGAGGCCCACGAGCCGAAGATGGCGCCATTGAGACCGAAGATGACGAGGACAGCGGCGATACCCGACCCCTGACCGACCCGTTGTGCGCTGACCATTCACGCCACAATACTGAAGCGCTTCAGTGCTCGCCATGACGTTTCCGTCACTCATGCCAGGACTACTCTGTAACGGTGAGTCAGGGACGTGGTCGGCGACCGACCCTCGACACAGTCGCCCGCGAGGTCGGCGTGTCACGGGCCACGGTCTCCAACGCCTACAACCGACCGGACCAACTGTCCGCCGAACTGCGCGAACGCATCATCCTGACCGCCGCCCAACTCGGCTACGGCGGGCCGGACCCCGTCGCCCGCAGCCTCGCCACCCGACGGGGCGGCGCGGTGGCGTTCATGCTGGGCAGCCCGCTGTCAGCCGCGTTCTCCGACCCCGCGCTCACCATCGTCCTCGACAGCCTCTCGGCCACCATGGACAGCGACGACCGCGCGTTGCTCCTGATGCCCGGCGGCGGAGACGGCCCCAGGCCGGAAAGCGTCGCCCGAGCGCACGCCGAGATCGCGATCGCGTACTCACTGCCAGACGACGCCCCAGCGCTCGCCGAAGTGCGGCGACGGTTACTGCCCCTGGTGGTGATCGACCAACCGGTCATCCCCGGCTCAGTCCGCGTCGACATCGCCGACGAGGACGGCGCCCGACTCGCCGCCCGCCACCTCACCGACCTCGGCCACCGCACCGTGGCCGTCCTCGCGTTCGCCCTCGGCACAGACGGCGAACGCGGCCCGGTTACGCCGTACCGACTGGCCAACGCCCGCTACCGCGTAACCCGCGACCGCATCCGCGGCTACTTCGACGGCCTCGGCGACGACGCGCCAATCTGGGAAGCACCCGGTTGCAGGCGCGACTTCGGCCGCGAAGGCGCCCACTGGCTGCTCACCCGCTCCCCCCGACCCACCGCACTGCTGTGCATGTGCGACGAACTGGCCCTCGGCGCCATCCGCGCGGCCGCCGACCTGAACCTGCGCGTCCCCCAGGACCTCTCCATCGTCGGCTTCGACGACACCCCGGCCGCCGAATGGGCCGACCCACCCCTGACCACGGTCCACCAAGACCTCGCCGAGAAGGGCCGCAGGGCCGGTGACCTGGCCGCGAACCTCCTCGACGGCACAAGACCGGCACCCGTAACCACCCTCGCCGTCACCCTCGTGAACCGGGCATCGACGATGCGTCCGTCACCCAACCGGGGCCAGTAGGAAACGGCAGAGGCGTTACGAACGATCAGACCCAACGAGACGGTTAACCTGCTTCGGCAGCGTCGCCGTCTACGCCCCTGTAGCTCAGCGGATAGAGCAGGAGCCTTCTAAGCTCTTGGTCGCAGGTTCGAGTCCTGCCGGGG
>JALZNB010000133.1 GCA_030857905.1 Actinomycetota bacterium | reverse complement strand
GTCGAACCCCGTCGTTCTGCTGTCGCACCAACCGATTCAGGTGGATGACGCGGCCGAGGAACGCGTGGACCTGCAACTGTCCGGGCACACCCACGGCGGCCAGCTCTACCCGTTCCACCACGTCGTCAGGCTGGCTCAGCCGTCGGTTTCCGGGCTGTCCAAAGTGGACGACACGTGGCTGTATGTGACCAATGGCGCGGGCGTGTGGGGACCGCCGGTCCGGGTCGGCGCACCACCGGACATCACAGTGCTCGAACTGACGACGATGTAGCGCGGCAGCTCCGCTCAGGTAAGGGTTCTGGGGCGGATACTGTTGGCCTTGTCGACGAGTTCGTGGCGTTGCTCGGCGGTACCCGCCAGGCGGGCGAGGGCCCGGTAACAGCGTTCGAGCCCGAACCGAAGCTCACGCTCGGAAAGCGCGCACCCCAACACCTCCCGGGCGCCGTTGCCCGCGATCGCGCCCGGCTTGCCCGCCTTCACCCACTCGTACGCCGCTTCCAACACCTCCACCGACAGCGCTGTGCGCCGCTCCGCGTCGAGCGCGAGCCGCTCAAGCTTGCGCGCGGCGTCGTGCAGATCGTTCTCGGCGACGTTGACCGATTCGGCACGGCGGGTCTTCACCTTGATCGCGGCGACCTGCGCCGACACGTGGTGACTCGACGTCTCGGGCACCGATTCCAGCACCTCGATCGCACCGCCCCGCGCCCCCTGCGCGAGATACACCCTGGCGAGGCCGAACGCGGCGCTGACGAACGAATAGTCGGTGCGCCAAACCTGCTCGTAGTAGCGGGCGGCGGAGAAGTGGTCGCCCGCGAACTCGGCGCTCACCGCGAGCGCCAGCTTCGGCGCGACCTCACCGGGCACGGCGTCGTAGACGCGGTCGAACGCCTCCCGCGCGGCCTGCGGCGACCGGCCCGCCAACGCGATCAGACCCTGGAACCAGTCCGGACGCCAGTCGGCCGGGTCAGTCGCCAACCGACGGGCCGCGTCGAGCTCGGAGAACGCCGCGCGCAGGTCGCCCTGTTCGATCCGGGCCTTGACCAGCCGCAGCCGCACCTCGATGGAGTCGTTCGGGGCGGCGGACAACGCCGCCACCAGTTCCGCGGGCTCGGTCGCGGTGATGCTGGCGAGCACGGCGGCCGCGTGGTCGTCGGTGTCCACCAGCGGCGTCGGCAGGACCGTGGCGACCTCGATCGGATCGGGCACGGGCAACGTGTCCGCGCTCTCGGCCACCACCAGCCCGGCGCCGAACGTCCGGGTCTCCACACTGAACACAGTGGACAGTCCGGGCCTCGGCCGCCCGGTGCCCAGCGCCATCACCTCGCGCAACACGCCGGTGAGCTGGTCGGCCATGTCCTCGGCGGAGGCGAAGCGCTGCGCCGGGTCCATGTGCGTGGCCCGCTTGAGCACCCGGTGATAGCTCGGGAACAGCGCGAACAACGGCTCGACCTCCGCCCCGGGCAACGTGTGCTTGTGGCGGGTGCTGTAACCGGCGAACTCGATGGACAGCACGGCCAACGTCCGGCCGACGGTGTAGATGTCCGAGGCGACGGTCGCGCCCTCCATGGCCAGTTCCGGCGCGGCGTAACCGGCGGTGAAGAACAGCGGGCTCTCGTAGTCGTCGGTCTTGCGGACGGCGCCGAGGTCGATCAGCTTGAGCTGCTCACCGGTCTGGATCACGTTGTCCGGCTTGAGGTCGCAGTAGAGCATGTCGATGCTGTGCAGGTAGCCGAGAGCGGGCAACATCTCCAGCCCGTACGCGATCACCTGCCCGATCGGCAGCGGCTCGGCCCGACCGGCTTCTCGGTGGTGCGACAACGCGAGCTGCCGCAGCGATTGCCCGCCGACGTACTCCATGACGATGTAACCGAGCAGGACACCGGTTTTCGCGTCCGGGTGCTGCACGAAGTTGTAGATCTTGACGACGTTCGGGTGCTCGACCTCGGCGAGGAACCGCCGCTCGGCCACGACCGAGGCCATCGAGGTGACGTCACCGGTGTCGATCATGCCCTTGAGCACGACCCACCGATCACTGACGTTGTGATCCTTGGCGAGGTAGATCCAGCCCAGGCCGCCGTAGGCGATGCTGCCGAGCACCTCGTACTGACCGCCGACGAGATCACCCTGGAACAGTCGTGGGCGGAAGTTGAAAGCCTGCCCACAGGTCGGGCAATTCCCCTCGGGCACACCGGGTTCGCCGTCACCGGCCCTGCCGACCTCGGCGCCGCAGCTGTTGCAGAACCGCTTGTTCTCGGCGACGACCGGGTCGTCGAGCACCGCGCTCGCCGGGTCCTTGATCGGGACCACCGGCACGTCGACCAGCCCGGCCCCCAACCTGCCCCGACCAGTGGTGCGCGACGACGTACGCCTGCCGGTGCTGGGGAACGCGCC
>JALZNB010000044.1 GCA_030857905.1 Actinomycetota bacterium | reverse complement strand
CTGTATGTCGTGTCCTATCACGCACAGACGCGCTACTCGGTCAGCAACACCTACTTCACCGGCAGCGTCGTCACCGGCACGCTCACCGCCCCATCCAGCGCGAGCGCAGGCGGCAACGGCGTTTTCGGCTACGGTTCGTCGGGGACTTTTCCCACGGCGAGTTACGACGCGTCGAACTACTTCGTCGACGTCATCGCCTCGGTGCCCGCGCAGCCGACGACGCTGACGCTGTTCCAGCCGTCCGACACCCCGGCGGTCGTGAACTCTTCCGACGGCGGACCACTGGAACTGGGTGTGAAGTTCCGCACGACTGCGGCCGGTGCCAGTGCGCTGGGCGTCAAGTTCTACAAAGGATCGCTGAACACCGGTACCCATGTGGCACACCTGTGGACCACAGCGGGCACGTTGCTCGCCACCGCCACTTTCACCGGCGAGACCGCGAGTGGCTGGCAGACGGTGAACTTCGCATCCTCGGTCGCGTTGACACCCAACACCACCTACATCGCTTCCTACCACACCACGGCGAAGTATTCGGCGACCATCAACGGGTTCGTCAACGCCAGGGTGAACGGCACGCTCAGCGCCCCATCGAGCGCGAGCAGCGGTGGCAACGGGGTCTTCAGTTACGGCCCGTCGGGCAGTTTCCCGACGGCCACCTACAGCGCGACGAACTACCTGGTGGACGTCATCGTGCAATCACTGTGAGAAACCGGTCATAGTGGAGCCATGTGTCGAAACATCCGAGTGCTTCACAACTTCGAACCACCGGCTACCACCGACGAGGTGCACGCGGCCGCGTTGCAGTATGTCCGCAAGGTCAGCGGCGCGGCCAAACCGTCGGCGGCGAACGCCGAGGCGTTCGACACGGCGGTGACAGCGGTGGCGGAGGTGACCAGGGTGCTGTTGGAGGCCCTGGTCACCACCGCGCCACCGAAGGACCGTGATGTCGAGGCGGCCAAGGCGAAGGCCAGGTCCGCCGAGCGCTATGGCACCTGAGCGCGACTGACGGTCACCGCACCACGACGGTGTGCTCACGGCGCGGTACGAGTTCGCCGATCACCGTGGCACCGGGGATTTCGCCCGCCAGCAGCAAGCCGCCGGAGGTTTGGGCGTCGGCCAGGAGCAGGGCCTCGTCGGTGGTCAGTGCGGTGAGGTCGACGTGGGGGCCGACCCAGTCGAGGTTTCGACGGGTGCCGCCGCTGACGTAGCCGTCGCGCAGGGCTTCGCGCGCGCCGGACAGGTAGGGGACGGCCGCCGAGTCCACCAGCGCGGTCACGCCGCTCGCGCGGGCGAGTTTGTGCAGGTGGCCGAGCAGGCCGAAGCCGGTCACATCGGTGGCGCAGGTGATTCCGGCGGCGACCGCGGCGCGGGCGGCGTCCCGGTTGAGGGTCGCCATCACCTCGACCGCGTGCGGGAACGATTCGCCGGTCGCCTTGTGGCGGTTGTTCAGCACGCCGAGGCCCAGCGGTTTGGTCAATGACAGCGGGACGCCCGCCGCGCCCGACGAGTTGCGCATGAGGTGCCGCGGATCGATGATCCCGGTGACGGCCAGGCCGTACTTGGGCTCAGGGTCGTCCACGCTGTGCCCGCCCGCCACGTGGCATCCGGCGAGCGCGGCCACGTCCGCGCCGCCGCGCAGCACCTCCGAGACCAGCTCCATGGGCAGCACGTCACGGGGCCACCCGAGCAGGTTGAGGGCGACCACCGGTCGTCCACCCATCGCGTAGACGTCGGACAGCGCGTTGGCCGCGGCGATGCGTCCCCAGTCGTACGGATCGTCGACGACGGGAGTGAAGAAGTCGGTGGTGGCGACGAGCGCCAGGTCGGGGGTCAATCCGACGACCGCGGCGTCGTCACCGGTCGCGGTGCCGACGATCAGCTCCCCGTAGGGATCGCGCGGACTCTGGGTGAGACCCGCGACGATGGATTCCAGCTCGCCGGGTGGGATCTTGCAGGCGCAGCCACCCCCGTGGGCGTACTGGGTTAACCGGTAGGACACCTTCGCAGTGTGGCATGATCGCGCGGTGCCGCGAGGAGGCGTACCCGGCCTGGTGGCCGGCTCGGTCTTCAACACCGTTGAGCGACAGGTCCTGTCGCTGGCGGGTTCGATTCCCGTCCGCCTCCGCCACGGCCGGTGGTCCCGGTGACCGATCCCCGCAGGCTTGTTCCCCGCACGGACACCCTGCTCGCCGATCCCCGCCTGCGGGAAGCGGTCCGCGGTAGTGGGCAGGATGCGGTCAAGTCGGCGGTACGCGCGGCACAGCAACGGGTTCGCGACGGGGTGATCGCGCCGGAGCGGGCGGTCGACGACGCGTTGGCGCGGTTGCGAACCGGTCCGCGACCGGTCGTGAACGCCACGGGGGTCGTGGTGCACACCAATCTCGGGCGTGCGCCGCTGTCCGCCGCGGCCACCGATGCCGTCGTGGCGGCCTCGGGTACCACGGATGTGGAGTTCGATCTGGCGACCGGCACCCGGCGGCGGCGCGGCCAGGGTGCGCTCGACGCCCTGCGCGACGCCGTTCCCGACGCGGGTGCCGTGCACGTGGTGAACAACAACGCGGCCGCGCTTCTGCTGTGCGCCTTGGAGATGAGCGCCGGGCGGGAGATCGTGATCAGTCGCGGCGAGTTGGTGGAGATCGGCGATGGCTTCCGAATCCCCGATTTGCTGCGCTCCGCCGGTTCCCGCCTGCGAGAGGTGGGCACGACGAACCGGACGAGTGTGCGCGACTATGCCGAGGCGATCGGCCCGGACACCGGTTTCGTGCTGCGGGTGCATCCGTCGAACTTCCAGGTCACCGGGTTCACCTCGGCGCCGGAGATCGCCGAGTTGGCCGACCTCGGAGTGCCGCTGGTGGTCGATATCGGCTCCGGGCTGCTGGCCCCGCACCCGCGGTTGCCGGACGAACCGGACGCGGCCAC
>JALZNB010000595.1 GCA_030857905.1 Actinomycetota bacterium | reverse complement strand
AACTGAATCTTGCTCGGCTGGTCGAAGTAAACAGTCGGGGCATCGGCAGTCGGTTTCGTGGGTAGGGCCAGACACTCGCGAAGCGTCTCGTGGACGGTGCGGACCTGCGTGACCCGAGGTGGATCGCCACATTTCAGGAAACCCCACGACACGTCTTCGTTCCGCGGTTCAACGTCGGTGTAGACGGCCCGGAGTACACCTCCATGGTGACCGTGTCGCCTGGCTGGCCGAGGCTTACCGCGATCAGCCTCTGACAACACAGCGCACACCGCATCCTGCCGGGTTGCGCACTGTCGACGGCGAGCCCTTCTTTCTCCCGACAAGTTTGTCCACGGGCCCAGGCCTCATGGCGCGGATGCTGGAACTGCTCGATGTGCGCGACGGTCACCGTGTTCTGGAGATCGGCACCGGGACCGGTTACAACGCCGCGTTGTTGTGTCATCGTTTGGGCGCGGATTCGGTGGTGAGCATCGACATCGATCCGGATCTTGTCGATCAGGCCCGACAGCGACTCGCGGCGATCGGCTACGAGCCTGCGCTTGTGGCTGGTGACGGGGAAGTGGGTGTGCCGGACATGGCGCCGTATGACCGGGTGATCGCCACGGCCGTGGTTCCGGCGGTTCCCTTGGCCTGGATGGATCAACTCGCACCGGACGGTGTCATCGTCGTCAACATTCGGGGCGAACTCTGTACGGGCCCGGTGTGCGTCCTGACCAAGACGCGCGGCGAACGACGGCTGACCGGAAGGTTTCCTCAGTTGGGCGGCCATTTCATGTGGTCGCGCCCGTTGCCGGACAATCCGTTGCGGCCCCACGAGTACCGTCCGGTCCGCCGCTCGACCGACGTGTCGGAGGGGCGAACCACACTCGATCCGACTGGGATCATCGACGACCAAGCGATCAGGTTCTTACTTCAACTGCGGCTTCACGGCGCCGAGTCCTTCTACAGGTTCGGGGACACGGTTACAGTGCTGGCGTCGGACAGCTCCCGAGCAGATGTCGACGGTGGCGGCGTTGTCAGACAGTCCGGCCCTCGCAGATTGTGGGACACGGTCGAGGTGACCGAGCGGCTGTACACCGAACTTCGGCGACCGCCCTTGGATCACTACTCGATCACAGTCACGCCGTCGGAGCAGTACATCTCGCTCGGGGATCGCCACCGTTGGCCGCTCCCGCTCGTGTGACCGCGTGGCACCCTGATCATGGTTTCCGCCAGGCCGAGCGGCGGTGGAGGCTGAAACCGGCACGCCGTAGATTGGCCGCGCTCACTGAGTCAGGGACGACTGTCGCGACGGCCAATCGGCAGCCCGCGTCGATCGCTGTTCGGAGCCGGTGCTGGAGCAGGCGCGGTTGAGCGCCCTTTCCTCGGTGAGGTCGCAGGGTCGAAGTACCGCCGAGCACAGCGACGTCACCATGGATCGTCATCGCCGCTGCCGCGATCGGAACATCCCGCTCCAGCGCAAGGAAACTCCGCACCGCAGGGAGTCGATGTTCGGCTTCGATGAACGCCGCGACTACGCCGCCAACCTCGTAACCGGCCAGCAGAACGTGCAGAAAATCAACGCTGTCGGCGTCGACCACCTCAAGGTGCTCACTCGCGGCCGGGTCAACAGGGCTTCCGTGAAGCTGCCTGATTGCCAAGCCTCGATCCGCTGATCGCACGAAACCGGCCGACAACAGCGCTTCACTCGCCTCGCCGAGGTCAGTCGACACAACCACCGTCGGCCGGACACCGTTCCATACCGGCATGTCCACAAGTTCGATCGCCGACGGCACGGTCGTTTGTAGGACACCAGAGACCGTCGACAGGAAGTCCAGCGCTGGATCAGTAACTAACACTGCCATCAAGCCCGCGTGCTCCCACACCCGAAATCGCCCGGCCACACCCGCGTCCATCGCAGCGCCACCCGCCAGCCGAGTTCGCTCGTGCAGCGCCCACTCCGCTCTGCCCACATCCGACAACATGGCTCCAGCATGACGGTCCCGTGTCTGCCTTCAGTCGCAACTGAAGGCATGGACAGTGCGGTCTCTTGCGGCCGACTGGATTGTGTCGGGTTTTCCGTGGGCGGAATCCAAGCGCTAAGGCGGCAACTGCCACCAGTTACACCACCTAGCGTGCCGCACCTCCGAGCCTGCGAGCGTGATCAATCCGTTACGGGTAGTCGCCTAACTCACGCGAGCGATGATCAGTGATCACTGAGACCTATTCCTCGTCCAGCCCGTGCTCGATCGCGTATCGCGCCAATTCGACGCGGTTGTGCAGTTGTAGTTTCCGTAGAGTCGACTGCACGTGGTTTTCCACAGTTCGATGTGACAGCACCAACCGGTCGGCGATTTGTCGTGCCGTGAGGCCTTTCGCCACTAAGCGGAGGACTTCGGTTTCACGGTCGGTCAATTTCGGGCCCGCGTCGGGTCCGGCGGCCATTCGACGGTATTCGCCGAGGACCAGTCCGGCCAGGCCCGCGGTGAATACCGCATCGCCGGCGGCCGTCTGTCGGACCGCTGCCACCAGTTCTTCGGCCGATGCGGACTTCACCAAGTACCCCGACGCGCCAGCCTTGACCGCTTCAAGGACGTCGTCGTGTTCGCCACTGGCAGACAGGACCAGTACTCGTGTGCCGTCGAGGTCGGCGGTGATTTGGCGGGTGGCGTCGACGCCGGATTCTGTGCCGAGGTTGAGGTCCATCAGCACCACGTCCGGTCGTACCGCTCGGGCGATGCGGACTGCCGATGAGGCGTCTGACGCTGTCGCGCGGACGTCGAAGCCGCGTTCGTCCAGGTCGCGGGCTACGCCGTCGCGCCAGATGGGGTGGTCGTCGACGACCATGACCGAGATGGGCTCTTGTGTCATGTTTGCGTTCCCCTCGTGCTGCGTTTCCGGCCGCGCGGGACCCGTACCTCCCATTCCGTCCCGGCGTTGGGCGCCGTTTCCAGGGTGATGGTTCCACCCAGGTCGGTGACCCGCCCCCGAATCGACCTGGCGACGCCCATCCTGCCCTCGACCTCGGCCGCGTCGAGCCTGCCCGAGGCGATCCCGACGCCGTCGTCGCGGATGCTGAGGACGACCTCGTCGCCGAGGTCTTCCAACAGCACCCAGGCGCGCGAACCGGGGCCCGCGTGCCGGTCGACGTTCTCCAGTGCCTCCCGCACCAGGTAGGCGAGTTCGGCGGCGGCGGGTTCGAGCACCAAGACCGGTGTTCCCGGCACGGACACCTGGAACCGGTCTGTGCTGAGCACCTGCAGGCGCGGCCGCAGGTCGGCTTCACCGCTCTCGTTCGACTCCAGCGGCACGGCCGAGACGAGCGAACGCAGCGCCACCTCCTGCCTGCCCGCGAGTTCGGCCAGTTCAGCGGCTTCTCCGCCGAGTTCACGGCCGCGTTTGCGCACGCGTGCGAGTACTTGGAGGACGCTGTCGTGGATCGAGCGGGCCAATCGTTCGCGTTCGGCTGTCGCCGCCTCGACTCGCAGGGCTTTCGCGAGTCGTTCGGCGGACTGGCGGGAGGTGGTGGCGGCGAGGCCCAGCAGGAAACCGATGCCGACGAGCAGCACCGTGTCCCGGTTCAGGTCGGTGTCGACGTAGCCGCGCACGCCGTAGTTGAACAGGGCGACGACCACACCGAACAGCGTGCCGCCCGCCCGGCCGGTGCGTACTGCGCCGACCGCGACCACGCTGGCGACCCAGACGGTCGGGATCAGCGGCACGCCCTGTTCGATGAGTTGCTCGTGGGTGAGTACCAGCCGCGACATGGTCATCGCGGCGCAACAGAACAGTAGGTCGACGATGGTGACCCAGAGTCGGACGTGCACCGCGCGCAAGTAGTAGACCGACGAGACCGCCGTCCAGACCGCTATGCCGCCGATGGTCGTCCAGGCCAGCGTCGTGCTCGCGTACTCGCCGTCGTGGATTGCCACCACGCCGGCGGCGAAGAACAAGGTGATGGTCCGCAAGAGAACCGCCGAACGCCAGAGTGGCGTCGTCGGGTCCTTCGGTTCTGGCCGGTCCGGTCCCCGGTAGCGCTCGCCAGGCAGCCGCACCACAGGACTCATGGGCGTGGTGGCTCCACCGCCGTGGCCCCGGTGCTGGTCGGCTCACCGAGGTCGGCGCGATCGGTCTCGGCGGTTTCGTCGGTCTCGGCGGAGCTGCCCGGTTCCGAGCCGACGGTTTCGAGGACTTCGACGTCCTCGGGATCGGTGTCGTCGTCCTTGAGCAGCGAACGGATACCGGCGTTGAGCACGGCGAGCAGGGGCACCGAGAGCAGCGCGCCCGCGATGCCCGCCGCGATCAAGCCGACGGCGATGGCGAGCACGACCGCGAGCGGGTGCAGCTTCACCGCGCGGCCGAGCAGCCACGGCTGCAGCACGTGGCCCTCGATCTGCATGATCGCGATCACGACGGCGAGCACGATCAGCGCGGCGACGAACCCGTTCGCCACGAGCGCGACCAGCACCGCCACCGTGCCCGCGACCAGCGCGCCGATGATCGGGATGAACGCGGTGAGGAACACCAGCGCGGCCAGCGGGATGACCAGCGGCACGCCGATGATCCACAGGCCGATGCCGATGCCGACGGCGTCGAAGATCGCGACCGCCGCCGTGGCCCGCACGTAGCTGACCAGCGAGGAGAAGCCGCGGCGACCGGCCACGTCCACCCGGTCGCGGACCGGCGACGGGACGCCGCGCACGACGAACCGCCAGATGCCGGGGCCGTCGAACAGGAAGAAGATCAGGATGAACAGGGTCAGCGCCAGGCCGGTGAGGACCTCGCCGATGGTGGCCGCCGTGGTGATGGCGCCGGAGGTGATCTCGGACTGGTTCGCCTTGATCGCGTCGATCGCGGAGGTGATGTAGCCCTGGATCTGGTCTTGGCGCAGGTGCAGCGGGCCGTCCGCGAGCCATTTGCGGATGGTGTCGAGGCTGTCGTTGACCTGGCTCTGCAGCTGCGGGAGACCGTTGGTGAACTCGGTGATGACGAAGGTGAGCACGCCGCCGACGACGGCGATGCCGCCGATCATCACGATGGCGGTGGCCAGTGACCTCGGCACCCGCCATTGCA
Organism: Actinomycetota bacterium; assembly: GCA_030857905.1. Classification (GTDB taxonomy): domain Bacteria; phylum Actinomycetota; class Actinomycetes; order Mycobacteriales; family Pseudonocardiaceae; genus Actinokineospora. The sequence goes on along the minus strand of JALZNB010000595.1, from coordinate 10,545 downwards.
CGAGCTTGCTGACCCCGGGGGCCATCAGCGCGGCCAGCAGCAGCGCGATGGCGAGCGGGATCACCACGTGCGCGAAGTACCCGAGCACATAGATGACGATGTAGAGCGCACCTATGATCATCAGGAAGCGCCACGAGAGGGCGCCGCAGACGCGCAGCCCCTTCGGCACCAGCGTCGTGACGTCGCTGGTCGGCGTCGTGGGCGGGTGCTTGCGGCCGGCGACGCGGTTCCTGGACTCGTTTCTCATCATCGAGGTCACCGTATCGGTCCGACACCCCCGCGGCGCGACTTTGGGCAGGTTGCGGGCTACCCAATACTTGACGAACCGCACTTCGGTGTGACTCGGATCTGCTGTGATGACCTTTGTGACCGACTACGTGCCGCTGTCCGAGTTGACCGACTCCGAGCACGCGGTCCGGGCGGCCTATCGGACCGGTGTCCCACTTGATCTGGCCGGTCGGTTCGTCCGGGGGCCTGTGCTGGCCGCCTTGCTCGTCGGGGCCTACCCGCTCGACCCGGGTGCGATGCCCGCCCTCCGGCTCAGGCACGCCGTCGTGACCGGAACCTTCGACATCGAGGGGCGCACGGTCGCGAACGTGATCACCCTGCGGCGCTGCACTTTCGACAAGGCGCCCGTTCTGCGGATGGCCAACCTCACCGCGCTCAGCCTGCGCGGTTGTCGCGCCCCCGGCGTGCAGGCCCGCAACCTCCGCGTGGGCAGTGACCTCATCCTTGAGAGCTTCACCTGCGAGGGTGCCCTCGACCTGACCGACGCCACCGTCGACGGCACGCTCCGCCTCGCCGGGGCGGTGCTGCGCGACCACAAGGGTAGCGCGTTGTTGGGCGCTCGGCTGCGGGTGTCCGGTTCGGTTCAGGCGGTCGCGTTGCGGTCGTTCGGCGAGATGCGGCTGCGTGGCGCCAACGTCGGCGGCAATGTCCACCTCACTGGCGCGCGCTTGGTCAACCCGTCCGGCGATGCCCTTGAGGCCACCGGCATCGTGATCGGCGGCAATCTCTTCTGTGACAGCGGCGGTGGCCGGTTCGACGCGGCGGGCACGGTCGTGCTGTCCGGCGCGCGCATCGGAGGCGACGCCGTGTTCTCGGGGGCCCGACTGCACGACGGTCACACGGGCGACGCGCAGGTCCTGGTGATCCCGCGCGGTACGGCGGAGGACCACACCGTCCTCGACGCCGACCGCCTCCGCGTCGACGGCGACGTCAAGCTCGATGCCGGTTTCACCGCGCGCGGTTGCGTGGGTCTGCGTGGCGCGCGCGTCGGCGGACACCTTCTTCTTTCCGGCGCGACGATTGGCCGCAAACAAGTGGTCGCCGAGTTGTCTGCGGCATTCGACGCGGCCCGGGCTGTCGACCGCGTGCCGGTCGCCTTGCTGGCCGACGGTGTCGAGGTCGGCGGTGACGTCGAAGCGCGGGGCGCGATTCAGGGCAAGATCCATTCAGATGGGGATGTGCGCACCGCGTTGCGCGCCTACGGTCAGGTCAGGTTGGTTGACGCGACCGTGCACGGCAGCGCCAGCCTGTCGCACGCGCGCCTCTACGCGCCGGGCATCGATGCGCTCTTCGCCGACCGGTTGACCGTCGGCGGCACCTTGTTCTTGAGGAAGGTGCACGCGCGTGGGTCGATCCGGTTGCAGAACGCGAGCATCGGCTCCACTCTCGACTGCTCGGGCGCGCGGCTTCTCAAGCCACGGTTGCGTCCCAATGGCACGGTCAAACCGTCACTGGACGCGCGGGTGGCGACGGTCGGCAAGGACCTTCTGTGCAGTTACGGCTTCCGCGCGGTCGGCGGTGTCCGCATTCGCCTGGCCGAGGTGGGCAAGATGGTCACCTTCGCGGGCGCGCGACTCGGCGGTCGTTCCCAGCAGGGACACCCGGTCACCGACAGGGTGTTGTCGGCCGACGGCCTGATCGCGCAGGAGATCGTTCTCGTCTTCCCGCTGAATTGGCCGCCGCGTGGTCAAGTGGTGCTCAACCGTGCCAACGTGCTCTCGGTGATCGACGGCGCGGCACTGTGGGCAGCCGAGGGCGGCGTCGAGGTGACGGACTTCCGGTACAAGGCCATCGCCGCCTTCCCGCACGTTCCGGTGCGGACCCGGCTGGCCTGGTTGCGCGGGGTCCAGCCGGACTTCGCTCCAGGGCCGTACGAACAGTTGGCCGCCGTCTACTCCGAGGGTGGCGACGAGGAGTTGGCGCAGCAGGTCCAGTTGGCACGCCAACGCAGGCGCTACGCCGAACTGCATGTCGCTGGTCGGATCTGGGGCAGGCTCCAGGACTGGACTGTGGGTTACGGCTATCGGCCGTGGCTGGCGATCGTGTGGTTGCTCGCGTTCTGGTTGTTCGGCGTGATCTGGTTCGCCACGCATCACATGGTCAAGCTCAACAGGGATCTCGACCCGGTGTGGAATCCGCCGCTGTTGGCAGCGGACCTGTTGCTGCCCATCATCGATCTGGGCCAGGACAACATGTGGCGGATGGAGGGGCCGTCGCAGTGGATCTCCGGCACGCTCATCGCGGTCGGCTGGATTCTGGCCACGACGGTCGCCGCCGGAGCCACGCGAGTGCTCAAGCGCGGTTGATCCACAACTATCCACAGCTGTGGACAACCTGGTGATGATCCGGCGCTGACGCTGCCGATCTAACGGTGTGTGATCTGTGGAAACACTGTGTGTTCGTCACACGATCAGGTACCCCTCCGGTGCCGCACGTGCGCGACGACGTCCGCTGATGTCAGTGTCTGCGGTGCACGGCACTCGCCGTGAACCCCCGAACGGCAGCGACAGGAACCCACCGTGGACCAGGCGAAGAAGGAGACGACCACCGCGTTCGCGCGGCGTGTCCTCTCCCGAACCCTGTGCGTCCTCGGTGGCACCGTCGCCACCACGGCGGTCGCGTGGGCCATCTCGTCGGCCGCCGCCACCGCGGACGGCCTCGATCTCCCGGGCGAGCTGATCTCGACCGTGGAGTCCGCCCCGGTGCTCGACGTGCCGCTGCTCGCCGATGGCAAGCAGGTCGTCGTCGAACTCGCCGACGGCGTGGGGCACGTCCTCCCCGCTGATCCGACTTTCGGTGACGACGCCAAGCACGTTGTGGACAACGTCGGTCACCAGATCACCGATCACTTCGGCCCGAGGCCGCTGGTGCCGGTGGGCGGCGTCGGAATCATCGAAGACGCAGTCGACGTCCTGATCCCGACCACCGCCATCGCTCGTGACGACGTGCCGCCCCTCGTGGCGTCGCTCGCCCACCAGCTCAGCGCTGACCCGGCCGCTGCCGTGCCGACCAACGTCGTCGCGGTTCAGTCCAGTGCCAAAGAACGGGCCATCGCCGACGGTCTGACCCGTCGCGGTTCGCCCGATGTCTCTCCCGAGATCCCGTCGACGCCGGTTTCCCCGGCGCCGCGCGGCATCCCCGCTCCAGCCGGTTTCGGTCACACCGGACCGGGCGGCATCGACGCGCCGACCGCGGGCCTTCAGTCCGCCGTCCCGGCAGCCTCTGACCTGACCTCATCCGGCGCGGCACGCGTCGCCCAGGTCCAGGTGCCTGCCACCGTCGCAGCACAGCCTGGCGTCACCCCCGACTGATTCCCCGCGCGGCCTCGGTGTGCACACGCACGCCGATTCGGTCATGCGCGTCTGTTCCGCATGCCCTGGCCGCGTCTCCCGCAGTGCCTCCATGCCTTTTTGCCCTCGGGCCATCTGCCCGCACCCCCATGAACCGGGCGGCCGCAGCCATCGACGCCGCACTCAGCGTCCCGGCCGCCCTCACTCCCGCAAGGGAAAACGAGAAGGAGAACACCACATGCAGACCTGGGCGAAGCGCGGATTCCAGACCGCGCTGGTCACCGGTGGTTTGCTGATGCTGGGCACTGGCATCGCTTCTGCCGACGAGGACGTCAATCCAGACCGTCCCGCCTCCCCCATGGACGCGTCGCTCGACATCCCGATCAAGCTGCACGACAACGCGTTCGGCACACCGTTCGGCCAGCAAGACCTGCACGACATCGACCAGAACATCGAGATCAGCCCGCAGCGGATCGCGGGCGACGGACCGGCGGCCCCCGCACTGCACCAGGCGTGGGGCGCCGTTCCCGCCGATCAGTTCCGCGGCAACAGCGCGACCGGGAACGTCGTCCTCCCGGTCGACATCTCCGGGAACGCGGTCGCCGCACTCGGCGACGCGTGGGTGGAGAACGACTCGGCGCAGACCGTCGCGTCCGACCGCCCGGTGATCACCTCGGGCCACCACGACAGCTTCGGCGGCAACGTCGTCGCGCTGGACTACGCGGCACCGATCCAGATCACCGGCAACGCGATGGCCGCCGCGGCCGACGCGCAGAGCACCAACACCGCCACCCAGAGCGCCACCACTCAGGGCGACGTCGAGACCAGCGGTGAGGAAGGCACCTTCGCGGGCAACGTGATCGCTCCTCAGGGCGCGACCCCGGTGCAGGTCAACGGCAATGCCCTCGCAGGCGGCGGTACCGCCCGAACCAACTCGGACACCGCCACCGAGGCGCTGTCCGGCGGCAGCATCGAGACCATCGGTCGTGACGGCACCGCGTCCGGCAACGTCGCCGGTACACCTGTCGCGCTGCCGGTCACCCTCAACGGCCAGTCCTTCGCCGCGGCGGGCAACGCCGACGCCATCGCCGCGTCGAGCACCGACACCCGGGCGGGTGACGAACGGCCGGACGTCTACAACAACCCGGCCTACATCGAGACCAACGGCACCGACGCTGTCCTCAGCGGGATGGTCGCCCAGCCCGCTCTCGCCGGTCCGGCCGCGCTCGACTGCAACTCCGCTGCCGGGGTCGGCAACGCGGACGCGGATTGCGCCACCGATGCCACCGCGGCGGCAGGCGGCGGCAATCGCACGTGGGGCGACGACTCCGTCATCGGCGGTTCCGTCGCGCACACCCCGGTCGCGTTCCCCGCGCAGGGCTTCGGCAACTCGGCGGGCGCGGTCGGCGACTCGTCGTCCGACACCACCAACGCCGTCGGCTCCAACGCGGGCGGCTCCACCTACACCCGTGGCCACGACAGCACGTTCGGCGGACTCGTCGCGGGCATCCCGGTCGCCGGGCCGCTCGACCTGTGCGCCACCGGCGCGGGTGCGGCAGGCGACGCGGGTGTCGATTGCGACAACACCTCCGTCACCGTCGCGGGTGGCCACACCGGAACCACCGGCGACAACTCGGTCGGTGGCGGCAACGGCGCCCTCGTCCCGGTCGCCCTTCCGATCGAAGGCGTCGGCAACACCGGCAACGCGCTCGGCCAGGCCGACTCCTCGGTCACCGAGAACAAGGTGTCCACCGCGGGCGGCCTCGGCAACACCAGGGACGACGAGGCGGTCGCCGCGGCCAACCTGATCCACATCCCGGTGGCCGGTCCGGTCCAGGCCTTCGGCAACGACGCGGGAGCCGGATCCATCACCCGCTCCTTCGCAGACATGGACACCACGGCCACCGCTGGCGGCGACTCGCACGCCTCCGGCACCGGCGGCACGCTCTCCGGCAACGTCGTGCAGGGCGCGCTCGCACAGCCCACGCAGTTCTTCGGCAACGGCGGCACGGCGGTCAGCGAAGGGGTTGCCACCGCGACCAACAACACCTCGTCCACGGCGGGCGGCGACGTCACCACCGACGCTGTCGACGGCAGCGGCTCTGGCAACGTGGTCAACGCACCGGTCGGTTCGGCCGCCCAGATCTTCGGCACCTCCGGCGCGGTTCTCGGCGATCACGACTCGATCGCGGGCAGCAGCACCGACAGCACCGCGGGCGGCGACACCACCACCGACGGCGGGTTCGGCAACATCTCCGGCAACGTTCTCGCCGCGCAGGCGCAACCCATCGCCCAGGGCTTCGGCAACGCCGCGGCCGCCGCGGGTGGCGAGGCCACCACCGTCGGCACGAACGACTCGGTCGTCACCTCCGGCGGAGACATCACGAGCAACGGCGCGTTCGGGCGGGTGGCGGGCAACCTGTTCGACGTTCCGACGACCGGTGCCCTGCGTCCGCACGGTCACGCGATCGGTGACGCCACAGCCGATGCGTCGGCGGTCTCCGACAACAAGACGGCAGGCCAGGTCGGCGGCACCACCAAGACCGCGGGCTCGTCCGACCGGCTCTCCAGCATCAACTCGCGGACCCCGGTGCTGGCCAACCTGCCGATCTACGACGTCCCGCTCGAACTGCTCGCCGACTCGATGACCTACGAGCGGCGCGTCAGCCCGATCGTGGCGAGCGACGAGATGCCGAACATCAAGAACCTGCCGGTCGGCGGACTGGAGGCGACGCAGATGCCGTCGCTGTCCCGAGCGAGCCTGCCCGTGTCGAAGAGCGACCCGATCGGCGACCTGCTCGGTGGTCTCCTCGGCAACGGCGGCGGCATGCTCGGCGGCGTCACCGAGGGCTCCGGTCTGCTCGGCGGGACCAGCTCGCTGAACCAGGGCACCAACCCGCTCGACGGCAACCGGGCCCGCTCGATCCCGGTTCCCGGACAGTCGCACCAGCTCAACACCCCGTTGACCGGTGCGCTGAAGCTCCCGACCAACGGTCTGCTCAACCAGACCCGCTCGCCGCGGAGCAACCCGGTGCCCGACCCGGTCAACCAGATGGCGCGGCCGATGGCCGCCGCGGTCACCGGGCCCGCGCTCGGCGTGCTCGGTGGAGCCGTGACCAGCCAGCGCAGCGACCCCAACGAGGTCACCACGCCGATCGTCGGTCTGCTGAAGCAGACGCCGGTGGGTGCCGTCCTCGGTCAGCGCAGCAACCCCAGCGAGGTCACCACTCCGATCATGGGCCTGTTGAACAAGACCCCGGTCGGGGGTGTGCTCGGCCAGCGCGCGAACCCGGTTTCCGGCAACGAGATGACCGCGCCGATCATGGGTCTGCTGAACAAGACCCCGCTCGGCAACGCGACCGCGCGTGCTGACCGTCCGGTGGATGGCACCGTCAACAAGGCCACCGCGCCGATCAGCGGTGCCCTCGCGCAGAACAAGATCACCGGCCGCGACAACCCGGCGCCCGGCCGGTTCACCACCTACCAGCAGAACCCGGTGCGCGGCGTCATGTTTGGACAGGCGGCCCCGCGCAGCGGTGTCCCGATCCCGGACACCATCGACCAGGTCAACGGTGCCGTGCAGAAGACCCCGGCGCACTTCGTGTTCGGCAAGCCGGTCTCGCGCGCCAACCCGGTGCCCAACCAGGTCGATCAGGTCGTCGCCGATGTCCGCGGCGCCCTCGGCAACACCTCGTCCAGCTACATCCCGGCGCGCGACGAGGTCACCGTCCCGGTGACCAGCACCGTGCGCGAAACCCCGGTGGCAGGCCCGCTGGGCCAGAGCGCCGCCCGGGTCGCCCCGGTGCCCAACCAGATCGTCGACGCGGGCAACCAGGTCCCGGTCGCGAGCGTGTTCGATCAGACGCGAACCAGTGTCGTTCCCGCCGCGGGCCAGGTCGTCGGCGGCATGAACCGGATGAAGTCCGGCACCGAGCCCGTGCCCAACCAGGTCACCGACGCGCTCAACCACATCTCGTTGTTCGACGCGCTCGACCGCGTGCTCGAAGGCCTGAGTGCCGCGCCGGTCCTCGAAGGTGTCGACCAGCTCACCGCGGGGACCCACCCGTTGTCCGGCGGTGTGCAGACCGACCCGCTGTTCGGCGGGTTCGGCAACAAGGTCGCGCCGGTCAACGAGATCGTCCGCGGTATCCCGCTCGACCGTGCGCTCGGAGGTCGGGCGAACCCGGCCGCGTACGCCGTGCGCAACACCCCGCTGGCCGATGGCCTGAACGTGGGCACCGCCGGAATCCGCACCGCGATCGACAGGGGCTTCATCCAGACCCGCAACACCCTCGATGACGTCCTCACCTCGACGGGGCAGTCGGCGGGCGACAACGCCACCCACGTCGCCTATTCCCTCGACCGCGACAACCCCCCGGTGACCGGCGCCATGACCAACGGCACCACGCCGCTGGCCGGTGTCGTCGGAAACGGCGAGAACCCGGTGTCCGACGCGTTCGGCGATCACATGCTGCGCGGTGTCTCGACCGATCTGCCGTCCTTCGTTCCCGACCTCGGCGACACGATGGAACTGCGCACCCTGCCCACCCTGGGCGACCACGGCCCCGCCCCCGCCATGCCCCGTTTCGCTGACCCGGTCATGCCCGACCTGGACAACGGGACCGGCGTGTTCTCCGGTGACCTGTTCGAGCTGGTTTCCCCGCTCGGCCAGGCGCCGGTCCAGACCCCGGCCCTCTCGGGTCTGGACACACGGGCGGTGCTCCCGACTGACGTGTCCGGTCGGCCCTCCCTGACCGACACGCGGTCACGACTGGCCGGCTTGTTCGGTCAGGCGCCGATCGGCTGACCACCGATCTGACGCCGAACGGGCCCGGGAGCACCACGCTCCTGGGCCCGTTTTCGCGGTTTTCCTCAGTGCCGCAACACGTCTTCGGCCGCACAGACCATGCGGCACACGCTGTGCCGCCCGTCGCTGGTGACCCAGCCGGTGCGCAGTCTCGGCCGCAACGTCATCGCACGAACTCTCAGCTCCGCGCCCGCGATGTCCCTGACCCGCGCCGCGAGGTCCTCACCTGTCCCCCGCGGATGGTCGGAGACGATCGCGAACGTGCCGCCGGAGTAGCGCGCGACCGTGTGATCCTCGCGTAGCCCGGTGCGCAACCGATCCGCGACAAGCCGGAGAAGCTGGTCGCCCGCGGCGAATCCCCACTCCTCGTTGACCGCCCGCAGACCACACAGGTCGGCGAGCACGAGCGTCGACCGGGTGGCGTGCACGCGGGCGCGGACCAGGCTCTGCTCGACCCGGTCGAACAGCAGCGCGCGCAGCGGCAGTCCGGTGGTGGCGTCGACCAGCCCGCGGTCCCGGCTCGGATCGACCACGACCGGGCGCACCACCATGAGCATCAGCGGACGGCCGCGGTGGTAGACCGGATGCAGGTCGGCCCACAGCCTGCGCAGCGGCGTGCCCTCGACCGTGACGACGAAGGGAACGGTCATGGTCGTGCCCGCGCGCCCGCGTTGCGCCGCGAGGTCGGCTATCCGAGGGATCGGCGCGCCGGCGTCGTCCCGGATCTCCCAGTTCGGCGGCCGGACACCGGTGCGCAGATCGGCGGCGGACACCCCGAGCAGCTCGGCCGCGCTGGGATTGGCCGCGATCACGACGCCGCCCTCGTAGAGCAGCACCCCGTACGGCAGCTCGGCGACAAGTTCGTCCCAATAGGACGCCAGCGTGGTCGTCAACGCAACCGCACTCATCGGTTCGGGCCCTTCCTTCGCGGGAAGTGTGGCCCGAGCTTCCCCTGTCCACCCTGGACAGTTCAAGCACCGGATACCACCCGTACCGGTGATCTTTGGGCCGATCGACCTGCCCCGAGCGCGCCGTCATGCCATACCGGTGACCGTCGATCACAGTGCGTGGTGTGCGCGAGGTTTCCCTCGCGGCACCGGGGTCACTGGCAGGGCTTTCCGCCACCGCACCCAGGTCAATTCTGGGCGAGGTCGGCGAAGCGGCTGTAGTGCAACTGGTGGGCCACGACGACGGTCGCTGTCGGGCCTGCGCGGTGTTTGGCGAGGATCAGGTCGGCCTCGCCCGCGCGCGGATCGTCGCGTTCCCACGCGTCTGGGCGGTTGATGAGGAGCACAATGTCGGCGTCCTGTTCCAGCGAGCCGGACTCGCGCAGGTCGGAGAGCATCGGGCGCTTGTCGGTTCGCTGTTCGGGGCCACGGTTGAGCTGACTGATCGCGATCACCGGCACCTCGATCTCCTTGGCCAGCAGCTTGAGCTGTCGGGAGAACTCCGAGACCTCCTGCTGCCGCGACTCGACGCGCTTGCCCGAGGTCATTAGCTGTATGTAGTCGACGACGACGAGTTTGAGGTCGTGCCGTTGCTTGAGCCGTCGCGCCTTCGCCCGGATCTCCATCATCGTCATGTTCGGTGAGTCGTCGACGAACATCGGCGCTTCGCTGATCTCACTCATCCGTCGGGCCAGGCGTGTCCAGTCGTCGTCGCTCATCCGGCCACCACGCATGTCGCCGAGCCGGATGCGGGCCTCGGCCGACAACATCCGCATGACGATCTCGGTTCGGCTCATCTCCAGCGAGAAGATGACGCTGGTCATGCCGTGCTTGATCGAGCACGACCTGGCGAAGTCGAGGCCGAGTGTCGAATTGTGCGTGGGGATCATGGATCGGCTCGCGAGGTAGAGGTGGTCCGCGTTGTCCACTTCCACGCAGCGCACCGGCACCGACGTGACCGGCCGGACCGCCACCACCTCGCGGGACGCCCGCCATTCGATGCCGGTGTCGCGGTGGACCCAGCCGAGGCTGACCACGATCTCGCCCATGGCCCCGGTGACCGCGCCACCCGCCTCGGTGAAACCGTCCAGGAGCGCCCGGCGTTGCTCGCGCGAGGCGCGTAGGTATGCGGGGGGCAGGTCCGTCGAGGGGTCTTTAGCCAGCGCCACACCCAGGGCGTACGGGTCGACCGGCAGGTCGGCGGCGGCCAGGT
>JALZNB010000584.1 GCA_030857905.1 Actinomycetota bacterium | reverse complement strand
GGTCGACCCTGGCCGCGGACTCGACGAGCCAATTGCGCCGGGGCTCGACCTTCTCGCCCATCAGCAGCTCCAGCGCCGTCTCGGCCGCGTCGACGTCGTCGATGGTGATGCGGCGGACCGAGCGGGTGGCCGGGTTCATCGTGGTGTCCCACAGCTCGTCGGCGTCCATCTCGCCGAGGCCCTTGAACCGGGGCACCGGAGTGACGATCTGCTTGCCAGCCTTGGTCAGCCGCCCGATGGTGGTCTCCATCTCGCGCTGGCTGAAGGTGAAGTGCGTCTCCGGGTTGCGGCCCTTGGTGGTGATCTTGTGCAGGGGCGGCATCGCGGCGAAGAGCCTGCCGTCGGTGATGACCGGGCGCATGTACTTGGCGAACAGGGTGATCAGCAGTGTCCGAATGTGCGAGCCGTCCACATCGGCGTCGGCCATCAGGATCACCCGGCCGTAGCGCATCGCGGGCAGGTCGAACGTGCGACCGGTGCCCGCGCCGAGCACCTGCACGATCGAGGCGATCTCGGCGTTGCGCAGGGTGTCGGCCAGGCTCGCCTTCTGCACGTTGAGAATCTTGCCCCGCAACGGAAGCAGCGCCTGGTATTCCGACACCCGGGCGAGCCGCGCGCTGTTGTGCACGAACACTCCGGCGTCGAGCGCGAAGTTGTGGTGGCCATCGACGGTCAGGTCGTACACGTCCGCGGTGTCCGGCAACGATTCGACCGACACGACCCGATGGTTGACCGGCGCGGCGGCCTCGCCCCTGGTCACCGGTTGGTCGTGCGTCAATTCTGCGAATGACGTCCGGTCACCGCGCACTCGCGCCAGGAGACGGTGGCCGGGAACCCACTCGTCGCGATCGTTCATCCAGACGCGTTCGCCACCATCGCCCGGACGGCCGTCGGATCGCGGTGCGACCGAACGATAGAGCGGCATCAGCGAGTCGGCCACGGCGAGTTCGTCCGCCCGCCGGTAGGAACCGTCGCGCAGTCGGAATCGGTGATCGGGAGTGCATCGCACCGACCGGCCGCTGTCCACCGTGACCCGCACCAGGGCCGCCGCCCGCTTGGTCAGTCGTGGTGCGACAAGCGGTGCGACGATCACCTGGCCCGCGTCGTCGGTCGTGTAGCCGAGGTGGGCGACGCCCCGCCGCCAGTCCGCCGCCAGATCGGCGAAGGACCGGCTCGCGCCCGCGGCCAGCGCGACCATGGTGTCCCCGGTGAAACAGCCGAGAGCGCTGTCGCCCTCCACGAGGAACAGCTCGCTGCGGGAGACACCGGTCGCGCGGCAGTCGACGAGTTTCGCGGGCATCGCGGCGCCCTCCAGCGCCGTTTTGCGCCGGGCGGCGTCTTTCTGGTGCTTCTGGGCGATGCGGACGCGGCCGGCGTCGACGATCTTCTGCAGGACGACCTTGGCCTCGGCCTTGGTCCTCTTGTCGTCCACCCAGGCCTTGACGTGGCGCTCCAGCACGCCCTGCATGACCTTGGTGATGCCCGCGGTGGACAGTTCGTCCTTGGTCTGCGAGGTGAACTGCGGTTCCGGGATGCGCACGTGCACGACCGCGGTCATGCCCTCCAGGACGTCGTCGAGGGTGGGCATGTCCTCTTTGGGCTTGAGCAGGCCCCTGGTGCGGGAGATGGCCTCCTGCAACGACTTCACCGCGGCGCGCTCGAATCCCTTGCGATGGGTGCCGCCGTGCATGTTGCGGATGGTGTTGGTGAAGCACTCGACGGTGCGCTCGTAGCCGGTGCCCCAGCGGAACGCGACCTCGATCTCGGCTCGACGCTCCACTTTGGACCGCATGACGCCGTTCTCGTCGGCCGCGTTCTCGTAGTAGGTGCCGTCGCCGAGCACCAGCAGCGTGCCCGACACCGCGCGTTCGCCGTCCGGGGACAGGAACTCGACCATGTCGGACAGGCCGCCGGGGTAGTGGAAGGTCTCCTCGGCGATCGCGCCGTCGATGGCGGTGCGCAGCACGTAGGTCACCTTGGGCACGAGGAAGGCGGTGTTGCGCAGCTTGGTCCGCACGGCCTCGACATCGAGCGCG
>JALZNB010000383.1 GCA_030857905.1 Actinomycetota bacterium | reverse complement strand
ATGGTGCGATGTCCCACCGCGTATCCCGCCCCATGCCGTGCCCGTGCGGCGTCGGGCTGCTCCTGTCCGACTGCTGTGGTCCCCTGCTCGCGGGCGCGGCCGAGGCCGCGACCGCCGAACAGCTCATGCGGTCGCGGTACAGCGCGTTCGCCGTGGGCGACGCGGCATACCTGCTGTCCACCTGGGCTCCCTCGACTCGACCGCGGACGATCGACTTCGACGCGGCGAGTGAGTGGACGCGTCTGGAGATCGTCGGACGCACCGGTGGCGGCCCGTTCGACACCGACGGCACCGTCGAGTTCCGCGCCCACTACCTCGTGCGCGGCGAAGCGGGCGTGCAGCGGGAGAACAGCCGGTTCGTGCGCCAAGACGGGCACTGGGTCTACCTCGACAGCATCTGACGCCGCCCACACGTTCAGTTCATGGCGGCCGCACTCCGCTTCCCCCGGCTCACCCACTCCATGTCCGGTCGTCTCGTCACGTTCTCCAGGTGATCCGCCGCGGCCGCCGCGCCGCCCGCGGCGTGGAACGAATGCCGGACGTGGGCCGCCGCGTCGCGATAGGCCGGATCGGCGAGAACGGTATCCACCGCCGCACCGACGTGAGCCGCTGTGGCACGCGCGAAGCGGATACGGCGGCCCACGCCCGCGGTCACGGTCTGTTCGGCGATGATCTGTTGGTCGTCCCGAATCGGCGCCACCACCAGGGGCACGCCGTGCCACAGTGCCTCGCATACCGTGTTGTGGCCCGCATGGCAGACGACCAGGTTCACGTGTCGCATCAGGGCGAGTTGGGGAACGTGAGGGCGAACGGTGATCCAGTCGGGCTGCGAGCCGAGGTGACCCGCGGGGTCCGCGATGATCGCGCGGACAGCACCTCCCCGTGAAGCGAAGGCCTCCGCGCACGCGGTGAGGAAACGGGCGCTGACGTCCTTGTTGGCCGTACCTAACGTGACGAGCACAGTCGGCACCCCATCACTCACCGGGGGACGCCAGGAATCCTCGACGCGACCGGAGATCACCGGCCCGATGAACTTCACCGGTCGCGACGCCTGCCCGACGAACATGTCCGTGGTGTAGGCGAGAACCAGCTCCGAGGAATGGCGCAAGTCGGTGGTGGCGGCCGGGTCTCCGAAGCGGGCACGCAGGGCGTCGAGGTGGGCCTTGATCCACGCGTCGACCTTCGGCGCGAACGGTTGGACGAGTTCCGCGGACGTCGTCGCGGAGGTGGCCCACGGGATGCCGAGGCGCTCGGCGACGAGCGCGCCCGCGAGCGCGTGCTGATCGGCGACGATCACATCGGGTGCGAACGCACGGGCCGCGTCGGTCACCGCGCCGACCATCGCCGTGGCGAGCGGGATCAGGTAGTCCTCCCACAGGTACTTCAGGGCGGCCGCACCGCGAAGGTCGGCGGGCCGTCGATCGACGCGGGTGACGAACTCCGAGCACATCGCGTCATAGATCACCGCGTGCGGCCCGACGAACCCGCGTAGCCAGTGCGCGATACCCACCCACGCCACGTCGTGTCCGCGCCGGACCAGCTCGTCAGCGATCCCCAGTGTCGGGTTGACGTGGCCGACGAACGGCGGCAGGACGACGAGGAACCGGCTCACCGCAAGGCCCGCTTCTCCAGCCATGGCAACAGAAGCTCACGCACCGCGTTCGGCGCGCGCGCCAGCAACAGGTGGTCCGCGCCATCGATGATCTCGGTCTGACACCGCGTCAGTAGTGGCGCCAACTCGGACCGGACACCGCAGAGTTCCGAATCGCTCCCGAGAATCAGCAACTTCGGTTGTCCCACCAAGGGAAGCCGCGCGGCGTCCATCAGCCCGGCGGGTGCGGTCAAATCCTGTTGCACGGTGGTGTGCGCGGCCAGCTCCCGCCCCTTCGCCGCCGCCCGGCGCAGGATCTCCGGCTGACCGGCCAGGTACTCGTCGTCCTCCATGTGGACTCCGGCCCGGCGCAGGCCGTCGACCATGCGTACCGCCCAGTTCTTCGTCGGCGGCTCGGCTTCGATCAGCGCGATGCTCGCCACTCGATCCGGGTGGCGGTGGGCGAAGCCGAAAGCGATGGTGCCGCCGTAGGAGTAGCCGACGAGATGGACGGGCGTGTCCACCTCAAGCGAGGTCAGCAGTCCGTCGAGGTCGTCACCCGCGTCCGTCACGGTGTACCCGGTGGACGGTGTCTCGCTGCGGCCGTGACCCCGGTGGTCGTAGCTGATCACGTCGAACCCGGCGTCGGCGAGCGGGCCGGTGAGGGTGAAGTAGAAGCTGGCCATGGAATCGCCGAGGCCGTGCAGGAGCACGACAATCGGGCGCGTCGCCGTCCTGTCGTACTCCGGCACGCGCTGTACGTGCAGGCGAACCCCGTTCGCCACCACGAAGGCCATCGGTCAGTGGCTCCGTCCGGCCTGGCAGGACTCGACGTAGTCGACCAGATCGCCGACCGTGAGCGCGATGATCTGGTCGAGGTCAAGTTCGGCCAGATAACGCGGAAAGTTGATCATCTCGCCGTAGCGGGCGCCGAGATGGTTGCCGAGCACGACGATGTCGATGCTCTCGAACTCCAACTCCCGCTGGAACGAGGTGTCCACGGTGACCGCGATGTCGAGTTCGTCTCCCTCCAGCACCATCCTGATCATCTCCGTGACCTCGTCGAGTACCGCCGTCTCGGTGTTCACCGCGCTCCCTCCCTGAGTCCCACCTGGTAGCTCACCTGACCGTCGACCAACTCGATCCGCACCCCGGCCGCCGTCCTCGGTCGCACGATCGCCACCGCGACGGCGCCTTCACCCGCCACGGCCACATCGAGATCGGGAACGATCCGGCCATGGCGTCCGGTGACGACCCAGTCATCCGACACGACCAACTCGACCGGGAACACCGGGCCACATCCGTTGTCCCACAGGTGTTGCCGGACCGCGTCCTTGACCGCCATCCGCCCCAGCAGCCATTGCCTGCGCTCCCGTGGCGGACGGGCCTCGTACCGCGCCCACTCCTGGGCCCCGAGGTAGTGGCGGGCCATGATCTCGCGGCTCGCGAGGTCCGGCCACGCTTCGGTGACCAGGAAACAATCCCCGTCCTGGCGTTCGGCCAGGAGTTCGGTGCCGCAGGAGCGTTCGAGAGCGCGCAGCCGTTCGTCGCTGGAGAAGCGATGGACCTGCCACCCGTCAGCCGTGGCCCACACCGTGCCGTCCGCCCGGACGAGTTGGATGTCGGCAGTCACGGCGGAGTCGGTCACCGCGACGATCCGCACGACGCACTCGATCCGTTCCCCGGCGGGCGGGTGATCGGCGAAGAATCGGATCTCCCGGAACCGCACCGGGAACACCCGACTGTTGCGCTCGAAGGTCTCCAGAATCCAGTACCCGACGAAGTGACCGGCGTTGTCGAGCAGGCCGCCGGGCGCGGCGGGCGTGGTGATCACACCGCGCACGTGTCGTTCCCCGATCGCGGTGATCTCCGTGACGCCCTGGTACGCGGGTCCGTGGAACATCCACCGCCGCGCGTAGAGTTCGCGCGCGGTCAGCAGAGGCACCCGCTCGTCAGCCCACGGTCCGGTCCAGCGCGGCGGCGGTTCGCTGTAGGCACTGGCCTTTCGCACGGTCGCCTGCGCGTAGCCGCGCACGGCGACCCGGACCCGTGACGGGCCTTCGGGTGTGACGTCGAACGTGGCCCGCACCGCGGGTTCAACGGCGACCCAGCGTTCGAACCGGGCATCGTGAACCGCGACGGGGAGGCCGCCCGCGGCCTCCATCATCTGTCGGACGAGTTCGGTGGCGGGCACGACGGGGAACCGGTCGAAGTCGTCCGGCCAGTCGCGCGGTACCTGGAAGAACGCGTGATCGCGCAGGTGTGGCATGGCACGCAAGGACATCTCCCGCACCACACCCGTCTCCCGACGCGGTACGGCCGCGGCGATGACGTCGAGTGCCGCCTGCTCGCTGTCACGCAACAACGCCTCGAACCCCGCCAGCACGGGAATATCGGCCTCCACGCGCCGACTTGTTCGGTTGATCAGCCGGGATGCGTCTGCTCCCAGTGAGACCAAGGGGCCGCCGAGATCGAGCCGAACCAGGTGTTGTGGCCCCGGGGCGATCCGTGGAGTCAACAGCTCGTCGCGCACCTCGCGGCCTTCGGCCCACAGCGCGGCCGTCACCCGCGCCAACTGCCCGAGTCCACCGTGCTTGGTGGAGTTGGCCGCGATCACCAGATGGTCCTTGTCCCGCAACACATCACCGATGAGGGTGCCGAGTTGACCCGGGCCGAGCTGGACGAACGCCCGCACGCCGTCGGCGTACATCCGCTCGATCAGCGGACGGAAGCGAACCGGTTCCACCAAGTGCCGGTAGAAGAGAGCGCGTACCTCATCGAGGTCCGCCGGATAGGGTGCGGCGATCGTCGCCGACCAGATCGGGACTGACGGCGGACGCAGCGGCAGCCGGTCCGAGTCCCGCTGGATCTGATCGAGATACGGCGCGAGGCGTGGGGTGTGGAATCCGGACCGGAACGGCAAGATCTGGCCGATCACCCGTTCGTCGAGCAGGTCGGCGAGCAGTGCGGTCACCTGGTCGATCGGGCCGCACACGATGCATTGGTTGGGCGAATTGTCATGGGACAGCGTGATCTCGTCGTATCGAGCCAGTTCGGGCTCGACCAGGTCGGCTCCGGCGCCGATGGCGGCGAACACCAGATCGGGCACCTGAAACGAATCCAGTGCGTAGGTGGTGAGCACCCGGTCGAGTTCGGCCTCGTCGTACATCCCGCTGGTGATCATCGCGGTCCACTCGCCGATGGAGTGCCCGGCCACCGCGTCGGGTTCGACGCCGAGTCGGCGCATCGCCGCGTCGAGCAGCCTGCCCACGGCCACGACCGCCGACCCGTGCCTACCGATGTTGTGCGCGGACAGGTCGGGTGGCGTCATCCCGAAGTAGTCGGCCACATCATCGACCTGAGGCGCGAAGTCGGCCTCCAGTCCGGGGTGGACGAACGCGAGTCGGTGGCCGGACTGGGCCAGCAGCGGGCGTGGGCTGAACCAGATGTCGTTGCGGCCTCGCCACGGGACGCCCGCGGCCAGTACGCGCCGCGCGATGGCGAGCTTGCGTTCGGTCGGTTCCACGACCGCCAGCCTGGCACCATCCACAGTGGACACACCGGTGTCGAGCAGTTCCGCCAAGCGCGCCGGTGACTCGGCGGTCAACCTCAGCACTCGAACCGGTTCGCGGACCACGGCCCGCGGCCGGGAGTCCTGTTCCAGGATGACGTGGGCACTGATCCCGCCGAACCCGAACGCGTTCACCGCCGCCCGTCGGGGACCGGTCCACGGTCGAGCGTCCGCGACAGGCCGGAACCTGGTCTCCGCCAACGCCGGGTGCGGATTCTCGCAGTGCAGCGTCGGTGGCAACACACCGTGGTAGACGGCGAGCGCGGCCTTGACCAACCCGGCGACGCCCGCCGCGGGCATGGTGTGGCCGATCATCGACTTGACCGACCCGATCACGGCGGGCCTGTGGCCCTCCGGTGCGCCGAACACCTCGCGCAAGGTCGCCAACTCGGCGGCGTCACCCGCGGGTGTGGCTGTCCCGTGTGCCTCGATGAGCCCGACCGAATCCGGCGCGGCGGGGTCGAGACCGGCCGCTTCCCACGCGCGGCGAACCGCGAGCACCTGCCCCTTCGTCGCCGGGTGCATCAGGCTGACCCCGCCACCGTCGCTGGCGACACCGGTTCCCCGGATCACCGCGTACACGCGGTCTCCCGCTTTGTGGGCGTCGTCAAGGCGTTTGAGCACCACGATGGCGGTACCCTCGCCGATGAGGAGCCCGTCGGCGTCCCGGTCGAACGGGCGGATGGCCGCGGTCGGACTCAGCGCGCCGAGACTGGCGAAGACGCTCCACAGGGTCGCGTCGTGGCCGTGGTGCACCCCACCGGCGAGCACGGCGTCACATCGACCGCTGCCCAGTTCGCCGATGGCGTGGTCCACCGCGATGAGCGAGGACGCGCAGGCCGCGTCGACGGTGTAGGCGGGGCCGCCGAAACCGAGGCGGTTCGCCACCCGTGAGGCGGCCAGATTGGGCACCAGCCCGATCTGCGAACCGGGCGACTCCGGGCCGAGCTTGTCCACGAACGCCGAGCGGACACGGTCGAGTTCGTGCTGATCGAGGTCGGGCAACAACTCACCGAGGGTGTGCACGAGTTGGCGGGCCACGCGGGCACGCAGGTCGATCCTGGCCAATCCCGCGGTGAGGTAGCCGCCGCGGCCGAGGATCACGCCGACCCGATCGGGGTCCATCAGGGCCTTCTCGCCGCCCGCGTCGGCCACCGCGGCCGAGGCGACGTGCAGCGCGATCAACTGGTCCGGTTCGGTGCCCGCGACCGCGCTGGGCATCACGCCCATCCGCCGGATGTCCACTGTGGCCAGATCACCGAGGAACCCGCCACGCCCGCCGGGGAATTCCTCGGCGGACAAGCCGTAGTCCGGTGGCAGATCGGTGACCGAGTCCACCCCACCGGTCAGGTTTCGCCAGTAGGCCTCGACATTCGGCGCACCGGGCAGCAGGACCGCCATCCCGACCACTGCCACCGGCGTGCTCACCATTGCGACGCCGTGTACACCACGGCCCGGAGCGACTCGTCACCCCAGGCGAGTTCGCGCAGCAGGCTCAGGGCGCCTTCCTCGGGATCGATAAGACCAATCCCTCGTCGGCCGTAGTCGGCCGCCAGTTCAGGGGTGACCATGCCGCTGTGCCTGGAGTTCGGCGCCCACGGTCCCCAGTGGACAGTCAATGCCCGTTTTCCGGTCCGCGTCGCCCAATCTCGACCCAGCGTTTCCAGTGCGTCGTTGGCGGCCGCGTAGTCAGTCTGGCCTCGATTGCCGAGCACAGCGGCAATACTGCCGAACAACACCACGAACCCCGGCGGTTCCGGCGATTCGGCCAGTGCCGACAGCAGAGTCCTGGCTCCGTCGATCTTGGTGGTGAAGACCCGGCGGAACGAGTCGATTTCCTTGTCGGCGAGCAGTCGGTCCTCGATCACGCCCGCGGCGAAGACGACACCGTCGAGCTTGCCGTGCTCGCTGTAGGTCTGTTTCACCACTTGACGCAACGCCTCATCATCGGTGACATCGACCGGCAGGTAACTGACCTGGCTGCCGAGACCGCGCAACTCATCCATGGTCGCGGAAACCTCACGACGTGCCAACACCCTGCGGGCCAGTCGGTCCAGCTCGGTTGGATCACAACGCCCGGCGCTCGCGATGGCCGCGCGCACGCCGATCAGGTCCGTGGCCGCGGCGACCTCGGGCCGTTCCGGCTCCGCGGACAACGTGGTGCGACCGGCCAGCACGATCCGGCATCCGCTCGCCGCGGCGACCGTGGCGGCGAAACGGGCCGTGATTCCCCGCGCGCCACCGATCATGAGCAGCACCGAGTCCCGGCGCACACCGAGCGCCTCGGCCTCGGCGCCACCC
>JALZNB010000508.1 GCA_030857905.1 Actinomycetota bacterium | reverse complement strand
ACTTCTCCGTGATTATCGTGCCCCGGCTTTCTGGGTCTGCTTGGAATCGACAACCTTGTCGGGCTCGGGCTCGGGCCGCGGCTGCTTCGCCTTGTCCGCCACCTGATCGAGTGCCCCGGCGAAGTGGCGCTTGGCCTCCTCCAACACCGCGAACGCGTTCGTCACCTTCTCGGTGATGCGCTCCTCGAAGTCGCTGGCGACGCGGTGCTTCTCGGTCGCCTCGGTGAGCGCGGCCTCGGCCTCGGCGCGCAGCGTCGTCACGTGCTCGTCGGTGGCCGCGCGCTGGGCCTTGATCTCTTCCTCGGCCTGGGAACGCAGTGTCTCGACGGCCTTCTCGGTGTCGGCCTTGCGCTTCTCGGCATCGGCGATCAACGCGGCCGCTGCGGCCTCCGCCGTGGCCCGTTGGGCCTTGATGTCCGCGTCGGCCTTCGCCTTCAGCTCGGCCGCCGCCTTCTCCGAACTCGCCTTCAGCTCGGCCGCGGTCTTCTCCGACCCCGCCTTGAGTTCGGCGGCGGTCTTCTCGCTGCTCGCCTTGAGGTCGGCTGCCGCCTTCTCGCTGTCCGCCTTGAACTTCTCGGCGTTGGACCGCATGTTGGTGGCGTAGGTCTTCGCGGCCTCGTGCTGGGCCGCGATCTCCTCCTCGGCCTTGGCCTGCTTGGCCGCGATGGCCTCGTCGACCTCGGTGACGCGGGCGGTGAGCGCCTGCTCGGCCTTGGTCCGCTTGTCCGCGATGTCGCGCTCGGCCTGCTGGTCGGTCTCGGCTCGCTTGCGGGCGGCTTCCGCGTCCAGCTTGTCCCGGACGTTCATGGCGTCGGTGTCGAGTTTGTCGCGCTGGGTGGTGGCGTCGGCGAAGAGGGTGGCGATGCGGGACTCGTTGGTCTTGGTCTGCGCCTCGATCTCGGCGCGCGCCTCGGCCATCAGCTTCTTGTGCTCCGCGCTCAGGTTCGCCCGCATCGCCTCGTACTCGGCGTCGAGTTCACTGTGGTTGCGCACATAGTCGGCTTCGAGCTGCTTGCGGCGCTCTTCCTGCTCGGCGATCATCGCCTGGTGTTTGGCCCTGAGTTCGCTCGCGGCCTTGTCGGCCTGCGCGCGTATCTCGGCCGCGGCCTCGTCGGCCTTGCGGGCGGTGTTGGCCGCGTAGGTCTCGGCGGTGAGCCGGGTCTTGGCGGCGTAGTCGTCGGCGCCGGTGCGGGTGCCCGCCGCGTATCCGTCGGCTTCCTTGCGGACGTTCTGCCCGTAGGTCTCGGCCTCGGCGCGGGTCGTTCTGCCCTCGGCCTCGGCCTCGTTCTTGAACTCGGCGATCTCTTCCTTGGCGAGCTGCATCATCAGCCGCACCCGCTCGGTCATCCCCTCGGTGCTGTTGGGGTTCGAGGTGATGCGGTTGAGCCGGGTCGTCGTCTCCAGGAGCTGCTGCTGCAGCGCTCCCAACGACTTGGTCAGCTCGCCGACCTTCGAGGTCGCCTCATCCCGGTTCGTCGCCGCGTTGCGCAACTCGTAGGTGAGGCGGGTGACCCGTTCGTTGACCTGACGGGGGTTGTACCCGCGCAGAACGGTGTCGAAGTGCGGAACACGGTCAGCGGACTCGGCGTCACCAGAGGGCATTGCCTCACTTTAGTGGGTCCCCCAGCCGGGTGAAGAGGCCCCGTGTCGAATTCTCACGGATTCCCGCCAGGGGCGGTTGGTACCGCACATTCCGGGTGAATGCCGATCGTGATGACACCCGCCATTCGACGCCGAAACCCGAGGCCGCGTCGCGTTCTCCGTTGTCCGTCCGGATTTCCCATGTGGACGAATGTCGTCGCCGCCATATTTCCACCCGGTACCCCTGGTGCCGCCGCGATCACGCTGCGATCATCTTCGGGCACCGAATGGGGGACATGGGTGCGACCCGGTGTCGGTGGTCGCCGACCACCGGTCGGGCGAGGCCGGAAGGACATCACCATGCCCCCACGTGGCATCCGCAGGGTTGGGGCGACCGCCGTGGTCGCCGCCGTGGTCTCCGCGCATCCCGTCGCGGCCGAGCCGCAGCCGGACCGACTGGAAACCAGTCAGTCCACCCAGGCCATCACCGAGTTCTGGGCCGCTTACGCCCACGACGGCGACGTCGCCAAGGTCGCCGCGAAACTCGATCACGCGTTGCGTACCGAGGGCGGCCCGGACTCCCGTGTCGCCCGGTCGGCCACGCGGGTGCTGGTGGCGCACCACGACGGCGACCACCGCGGCGCCTGGTCGAAGCGCCTGGAGCTGATCGGCGTGCCGGTGCCCGCGGCGTTCCGGCCGTTCGTCGGTGCCGCGCTCGCCGCCTCCGACCACGAGTTCGGGATGGCGGTCGCGGTTCCTCGCTCACGCACCGAGTTGCCCGCCTTCGACGGCAACAATCCGGCGCGGATGACCGACGGTGATGACACGACGTACTTCTGGAGCGCGGTCGCGCCCGCCGCGGACGCGCGACTCGTGATGGACCTCGGCCGGGTGCGCCCGGTTCGCGCAGTCCAGGTGAGCATGGGCAAGGCCGACCGGCCGTCCGACACTCTGCGCGCGGGCGTGCTGGAGCATTCCGTCGATGGTCGCGCCTGGTCGGTCGCCCGGAAACTGTCCGGCGAACCCGTTGTCGACGCGCGGATCGACGCGGACGCCCGCTACTTCCGATTACGCACCACGTCCCGCCAACGCCAGTGGCTCGCCGTGCGCGAGTTCGCGGTGACGGTCGAGCCAACCGACGCGTGGTCTGACGGAGACGTCGCCACCACGTTCCCGGTCACGCGTACTCCGGTGACGATCCGCCCCGACCCCGCGCGGGACGCCGCGCACGTCGTCGTACTCGCGGGACGTGACACCCCGGCCGGAGCCGAGATCCAGGCACGCGAGGGAGACCGCTGGCGCACCCTTGGCCGCGTGTCCGGGGCGTATACCGAAGTCGCCTCGAACGGGACGTCCGTCGACGAAATACGCATCGTCGCGCCCGCCGACGCACCCCTGCCGGTGGTCCACGAGATAGTCGTCCGTCCCAAGTGATGGCAGGATCGCCGCAGGGCCGGACCCGGCGAGGTCAACGGCGCTGTCAAGCCGACGGAAGCAGGGCTTGTCGCTGATCGGCATGGTGTCCGTCACGTGGGACAACGCTCCCGATCGGCGGGAAGAACGGGGTAATCTCCTGCGACCGAACCCCAGCTAGCAGGAGGTATCCGGGCATGTTCCGCAAGGTGCTCGTCGCGAACCGTGGCGAAATCGCCATCAGGGCGTTTCGGGCGGGCTACGAGCTCGGCGCCGGGACCGTCGCCGTCTTCCCGTACGAAGACCGCAACTCCCCGCACCGGATGAAGGCCGACGAGGCCTACAAGATCGGTGAGCCCGGGCACCCTGTCCGGGCCTACCTGTCGGTCGAGGAGATCATCAAGGCGGCCAAGCGCGCGGGCGCCGACGCGGTTTACCCCGGCTACGGCTTCCTGTCGGAGAACCCCGAACTGGCCAAGGCGTGCGCCGAGGCGGGCATCACCTTCGTCGGCCCCGGCCACGAGATCCTCGAACTCACCGGCAACAAGGCCCGCGCGATCGCCGCGGCGCGTGAGGCCGGTCTGCCGGTCCTGCGCTCCTCGGAGCCGTCGCAGGACCTGGACGCGCTGGTCAGCGCCGCCGACGAGATCGGGTACCCCGTCTTCGTCAAGGCCGTCGCGGGCGGTGGCGGACGCGGAATGCGGCGGGTCGCCGAGGCCAAGTCGCTGCGCGAGTCGCTGGAAGCGGCCATGCGCGAGGCCGAGTCCGCCTTCGGCGACTCCACGGTCTTCCTCGAACAGGCCGTCCTCGACCCGCGCCACATCGAGGTGCAGATCCTCGCCGATGGCGAGGGCAACGTCATCCACCTCTACGAGCGCGACTGCTCCATGCAGCGCCGCCACCAGAAGGTCATCGAGATCGCGCCCGCACCCAACCTCGACCCGGAACTGCGCGACCGGATCTGCGCCGACGCGGTCAAGTTCGCCAGGCACATCGGCTACCACAACGCGGGCACGGTGGAGTTCCTGCTCGACACCAGGGGCAACCACGTCTTCATCGAGATGAACCCGCGCATCCAGGTCGAGCACACGGTCACCGAGGAGGTCACCGACGTCGACCTCGTGCAGTCGCAGCTACGCATCGCGGGCGGCGAGACGCTGAGCGACCTCGGCCTGTCGCAGGACGACATCGTGCTGCGCGGCGCGGCCATGCAGTGCCGCATCACGACCGAAGACCCGGCCAACGGATTCCGGCCGGACACCGGCATGATCAGCGCCTACCGCTCACCCGGCGGCGGCGGCATCCGGCTCGACGGCGGCACCGCCGCGGGCGCCGAGGTCAGCGCCCACTTCGACTCGATGCTCGTCAAGCTCACCTGCCGGGGCCGCGACTTCGACCTCGCGGTCCGCCGGGCCAAGCGCGCGCTCGCCGAGTTCCGCATCCGAGGCGTCGCCACGAACATCCCGTTCCTCCAGGCCGTCCTCGACGACCCCGACTTCCGCGCGGGCCGGGTCACCACGGCGTTCATCGAGCAGCGTCCGCACCTGCTGACCGCCCGGCACTCCGCCGACCGGGGCACCCGGCTGTTGACCTACCTCGCCGACGTCACGGTCAACAAGCCGCACGGCGACCGTCCGAAGGTCATCGACCCGCAGGAGAAGTTGCCGCCGGTCGACCTCACCGCCGAGGCGCCCGCGGGCTCCAAGCAGAAGCTCGTCGAACTCGGCCCCGAAGGCTTCGCCGCCTGGCTGCGCGCGGAGAGGCGCGTCGGCGTCACCGACACCACCTTCCGCGACGCGCACCAGTCGCTGCTGGCCACCCGCGTGCGCACCAAGGACCTGCTCGCCGTCGCGCCGTACGTCGCCCGCTCCACCCCGGAACTGCTGTCGGTGGAGTGCTGGGGCGGCGCGACCTACGACGTGGCGCTGCGGTTCCTCGCCGAAGACCCGTGGGAACGGCTGGCGTCGCTGCGCGAGGCCGTGCCGAACATCTGCCTGCAAATGCTGCTGCGCGGCCGCAACACCGTGGGCTACACGCCGTACCCGACCGAGGTCACCGACGCCTTCGTCAAGGAGGCCACGGCGACCGGCATCGACATTTTCCGGATCTTCGACGCGCTCAACGACGTCGAGCAGATGCGTCCGGCGATCGAGGCCGTGCGCGAGACCGGCACCGCCGTCGCCGAGGTCGCGCTGTGCTACACCGCAGACCTGTCCGACCCGGCCGAGCAGCTCTACACGTTGGACTACTACCTCAAGTTGGCTGAACAGATCGTCAACGCGGGCGCGCACGTGCTCGCGGTGAAGGACATGGCCGGCCTGCTGCGCCCGCCCGCCGCCGCACGTCTGATCACGGCGCTGCGCAAGGAATTCGACCTGCCCGTCCACCTGCACACCCACGACACGGCAGGCGGCCAGCTCGCGACCTACCTCGCCGCCATCCAGTCCGGTGTGGACGCGGTCGACGGCGCCACGGCGTCGATGGCGGGCACCACATCGCAGCCGTCGCTCTCAGCGATCGTTGCCGCCACCGACCACAGCGAGCGTGACACCGGACTGTCGCTGCAGGCGGTGGCCGACCTGGAGCCGTACTGGGAGATCGTGCGCCGGGTGTACACGCCGTTCGAGGCGGGCCTGCCGTCACCGACGGGCCGCGTCTACACCCACGAGATCCCCGGCGGCCAACTGTCGAACCTGCGCACCCAGGCCGTCGCGCTCGGCCTCGGCGACCGGTTCGAGGACATCGAGACGATGTACGCCGCCGCCGACCGGATGCTCGGCCGCCTGGTCAAGGTCACCCCGTCCTCCAAGGTCGTCGGCGACCTGGCGCTGCACCTGGTGGGCGCGGGTGTCGACCCGAAGGAGTTCGAGTCGGAGCCGAACCGCTTCGACGTACCCGACTCGGTCGTCGGATTCCTCCACGGTGAGCTGGGCGACCCGGCGGGCGGCTGGCCGGAACCCTTCCGCACCAAGGCGTTGCAGGGCCGCGCCGCCCCCAAGGGGGTCGCCGAACTGACCGCCGACGACCGCGCGGGCCTGGAGTCCGACCGCAAGGGCACGCTCAACCGACTGCTGTTCCCCGGGCCCACCAAGGAATTCCTGGCCCACCGCGACCAGTTCGGCGACACCAGTGTGTTGGCCAGCAAGGACTTCTTCTACGGCATCGAACACGGCAAGGAATACGCCGTGGCCCTGGAGAAGGGCGTCACGCTGCTGATCAACCTGGAAGCGGTGTCCGACCCCGACGAGCGCGGCATCCGCACGGTCATGGCCACGCTCAACGGCCAACTCCGGCCGATCCAGGTACGTGACCGCTCGGTGGCCTCCGACCTCCCCATCGCCGAGAAAGCCGACCGCGCCAACCAGAACCACGTCGCCGCGCCGTTCGCGGGCGTCGTCACCCTGGCCGTCGCCGAAGGCGACGAGATCGAGGCGGGCGCCACGGTGGCCACGATCGAGGCGATGAAGATGGAAGCCGCGATCACCGCCCCCAAGTCGGGCAAAA
The DNA here is from genome assembly GCA_030857905.1 of Actinomycetota bacterium. Taxonomy (GTDB): domain Bacteria; phylum Actinomycetota; class Actinomycetes; order Mycobacteriales; family Pseudonocardiaceae; genus Actinokineospora. The sequence goes on along the minus strand of JALZNB010000508.1, from coordinate 136 downwards.
TCACCCGACTCGCGATCGGCTCGGTACAACAGGTGGAGGGCGGCGACCTGCTGGTCGTCCTCGCCTGAGCCTCGTAGGCAAGAAGCGTCAACGCTTGCAGAAAGCCCGATATAGCTGGCGAAGATGAGGTCTGCGG
>JALZNB010000469.1 GCA_030857905.1 Actinomycetota bacterium | reverse complement strand
GGGTCTTGCCGCGTGAGTGCGGCTGGGGAAATCGGTCGATCGCGGCGACGAGGTGGGCCTGGGCGGCGGTGTGGTCGCCGCCGTTGACCGCCAAGTGCAGCAGGGCGCGGCCGAGGTCACGTTCGAGGTATGGGGACTCGTAGTAGGTGATCCAGTCCGGTTCGTCCCCGCCGCCGCGGGCGAAGGCGTCCTGCGCGTGGCCGGTGGCGGCAAGGCAGTCGGCCGCGCGGTGGCGCCCAGCGAGGCCCAGGGCTCGGGCGTGGCGGGCGTGCATAAAGGCCTTGACGACTGGAGTGAGCCGGTCGGCACGGACCAGCGCGGTCTCGGCGAAACTGAGCGCGTCGTCGGGTCGCCCCTGGTGCACTGCGAGGTTGGCCAGGCCGGAGAGCGCCTTGCCGCGCATGGCCCAGTCACCCGCCTCGGTGGCAACACCGACGCCGAACCGGAAACATCGTTCGGCCTTGGCGTGGGCGCCCGCGTCGAAGCACATGCCGCCCGCGATGTCAGCGATATCAGCGACAGCGGAGAACAGCTCTCGGCGCACCACGTCGGTGGTGAAGCGGCCCTGGAGCAGTCGCGCGGAGGTGCTGAGCTGGGTGACGACGGCGTCAGCGGACAGACTGCTGCCGAAGATATGGTCCTGGGCGGCGAACACGCGTGCGAGGTGGCGCAACTGGTCGACCTCGGCACGATCGACGCGACGGGGCGCGCCGGAACTCGTGATGGCCGCGAAGGCACCGAGAGGATCGGTGAAGGCCATTCCGGCGACGGACCCGGCGAGCACGCGCAGGAAGGCTTGACGTTCCACGTCGTCACCTCCATCGGGGCAGCGGGGAGATGCTTCAACGGTAGCGACGCGGGAGCGGGTACTGAAGAAACCCAAATCGACATCCGAGGATTGGCCCAACACCAGTCGCAGCGCGATCCGGTACTGCCGATTGGGCCAGCGGTGGATGCCACGTTCGAGCTTGCCGATGTAGTCGGCGTCCATCGCCCCGGCGGTGCCGGTCGCCCGCTCTACCTCGGTGTTCGCCAGCGCCGCGAGGTACCCGTGGGTCATGCTCGCCGCTTCGCGGGCAGCCCGCAGCACGCCGTTCGGTTCGCCGAACACCTGTTACCCCTCCGTAACGACTCGACTGCCCAGCGTAGCTCCTTCTGGGAAACGCGGGCTGCAAGCGGCGAATCCTCCGCTCAATCCTCCGGGGGCAATCGGTCTTGATCTCCGTGTTCGGCTCGGTTCCCGCCGCCACTTGCGATGGGCAAGCTCTATGGCAGGAAACCTGGTGCCGGTGCGAGACCGGCCGAACCAGCTTCCCCCGAGTCCTCCCCACGACGGGCAGGACGCGCGATCCGGTCCGGGACCGAGTGTCCCTGGCACCGGGTGCCTCCCACTGCCGATGTGCTGAAGGGATCGCCGTGAACGAGGCGAGGACACCGGTCGCTGAGACAGACGCGGTGCGCTGGCTGGCGCGGCTGGCATCCAGATCCTCACCCGGTTCCGCCAGAACCACGGCCGCTACCAGTGGTCCGCCAAGCATGGCCAGCCCGCGATCACGAGCCTGGTGCCTCGTGCCTGACGACAGGAACAACCATGTCGAGCACTCTGATGCTGTTGTGGGGCACCAACCGTCCCGACGGGGATTTCTACGCGGGCCGCGTCCACGCAGTGTGGCCGTCGGGCACACCTCAGGCGATGTGCGGGCTGCCAGTCGGCGAGGTATGGGCGCATCGTCCCCCAGTGCCCGAACGGCTGTGCCCGGACTGCTGTGTCGCGGCAACCTCCGCGTTGTTCCCTTCGTCCCCGGATCCGAAACGACCGGTCACCCCGCAGCCGGGGACGCGGCTTCCGACCGTGCCGAGTTGACTGTTTTTCTTCCCTCCCAGGGAACTCCCGGTCGAGACTCCTACCACGCCATCGCGCACGGTTGCCGCTCTGCTGGCCCCGGCTGTGCTCGTCAGCGACCCCTCCAACCCCGCCTTCCTCCCGCACGTTCTGCGCGGGCTGCGGAAGTTGCGATGATTGTGATCATGACTTCCGAGGCGCCTCTCGTTGCAGTCACACGACTTCCGGCCCTGGCGTGTGTGCCTTGGACCGGTTGGAAGAGATCGACGAGAACCGACGAAAGGACGACCTGTGATCACCACGCTCGATGACTTCGACCTCGACGTCACCATCGCCACCGACCTGGGAACCAGCGATCCGGCCGCGCCGTGCGCCACCGACGACGGCTGCGGTCACACGTGCGCCTCGGCGTGCACCAGCAACGTCTGACCTGACCGGTGTCGCCGGGCCGTGCCACCGCTCGGTCCCGGCGCACCTCAGCTCGTGAACGGCCAACGGGAGGATTCTGTGCACACCGGACATTCGCCGCTGTACCGAAGTAGTGGCGCGGCGTTGCTGCGTGCCGCTGCGGTCCCGCTAAGACCACATCTCATTTGGGGTTGTTGTGGGTGAGCAGGTCGAGTTTGACGGCTCGGCGGTAGCAGATGATCGCTCAGGCGAGCTGCGTGAATGCCAGGTAGTGGGCTGCTTTGCGTTCGTAGCGGCGGGCGAGTCGGCGGAACCGGGAAACCCACTCCAGGGTCCGTTCGATGACGTAGCGGTGGCGGCCCAGCTTCTTG
>JALZNB010000459.1 GCA_030857905.1 Actinomycetota bacterium | reverse complement strand
CGCGCTGATCGACGCGGCGCGGGGCATGGGCATGAGCAAGTGGCAGGTGCTCACGAAGATCGAGCTGCCCTTGGCGGTCCCGGTGATGCTGGCGGGCATCCGCATCGCGCTCATCCTCAACGTCGGCGTCGCCACGCTCGCCACCTACACCAACGCGGGCGGTCTCGGGTCGTTGATCGAGAGCGGCATCGTGTTCGACCGAATGCCGGTGATCCTGACCGGCAGCATCCTCACCGTGTCACTCGCGCTGCTCGTGGACTGGATGGCCGGTCTGGTCGAGAACGTGCTTCGCCCCCGCGGCATCTGATACCCCTGGCAGCCACTACCTCCGCAGAAACGAGATCACCCATGCGACACCGTCTTGTACTGACCGCTCTGCTCGCCGTCGGCGGCCTCGCCATGAGCGCCTGCTCGCTCGGCGAGCAGCCCGGCACCACCGCCGAGCGCGGATCCCTCGCCGACAAAGGCACTCTGGACGGTGTGAACCTCACTGTCGGCTCGAAGGAGTTCACCGAGCAGCTCGTGCTGTGCGAGGTCACCGCGAAGTCCCTGGAGTCGGTTGGCGCCAAGGTCAAGCGCACGTGTGGCATGTCCGGTTCGAGCAGCGTGCGGGCCGCGTTGCTCAGCGACGACATCGACATGTACTGGGAATACACCGGAACCGGCTGGGTGACCCACCTCAAACAGACGACACCGATCAACGATCCCGCCGAACAGTTCGCGGCGGTCGCCAAGGCCGACCTGGACGGCAACGGCGTGCGCTGGCTCGATCCCTCGCCCGCCAACAACACCTACGCGATCGCGGCCTCCACCGAGAAGGCCGCCGAGCTGAAGGTCGGCACGATCAGCGAGTACGCGAACCTGGTGAAGTCGAACCCCTCGGCCGCCTCCTTCTGCGGTGCGGCCGAGTTCTTCTCCCGCGAGGACGGCTGGCCCGGGGTGGAGAAGGCGTACGGTTTCGCGTTGGAGCGTTCGGCCAAGGCCGAACTCGCGCTCGGCGCGGTGCCGAACTCGATCGACAAGGCCAACCCGTGCAACTTCGGCGAGGTCTTCGCCACCGACGGCCGGGTCGCCGCACTGGGTCTGACCGTCCTCACCGACGACAAGAAGTTCTTCACCCCGTACAACCCGTCGCTGACCGTGCGCAAAGAGGTCATCGAGCAGAATCCGAAGCTCGCCGACATCATCGCGCCCATCTCCCTGGCACTCGACGATGACGCCCTGCGGGAGCTGAACGCCCAGGTCGACGTCGAGGGCAAGACGCCGGAGGAAGCCGCGCAGGGTTGGCTCGTCGCCAAGGGCTTCGTCAGATGAGCGATGTTACCCCGGTGATGTCCCCACTGGCACCACCTTCGCCGACGCCGCCGTTGTCGACACTGCGGGTCGCGTTGATGCAGACCGCGCCCCGCCTCGGCGACGTCGAGCACAATCTCGCCGAACTGCACCGCGAACTGGAGGCACTCGGAGACCACGCCGACGTGGCCGTGGCCTCCGAGTTGGCGCTCCACGGCTACCACATCGGCCGGGTTCCGGACATAGGGCCGATGTCCGCGGACGATCCCCGGCTGACCGCGTTGGGCCACCACGGACCGGCTGTGGTGGCCGGGTTCGTGGAGACCGACGGCACCCTGCGGTACAACAGCGCGGCGATCGTCGACAATGGACAGACCGCGGTGCAGCGCAAGCTGTATCTGGTGCAGTACCGCGATTGGGTCGAACAGGACTGGTTCCACCCTGGCGACATGTTGGACGTGCACGCGATCCGGGGCGCGTCGGTGTCGGTGTTGGTCTGCAACGACCTGTGGCAGCCGCATCTGCCGTGGCTGGCCGCGCATTCCGGGGCCGAAGTCCTGGTGGTCGTGGCCAACAGCGTGCACAGCATCTCGGCGGTCCCGGTCCAACGGGCGTGGCAGGTGTTGCTGGTCCACGCCGCCGTCGCGTTGCAGTGTTATGTGGTGTTCGTCAACCGCTCGGGCGAGGAATGCGATCAGCAGTTCTGGGGCGGTTCCTGCGTTGTGGGCCCCGATGGCGAGATCATGGCCCAGCTGGGCGCGGACGCGGAGACCGCCGTCGTCGAGCTGGACCTGACCGCGCTGCGGATTCTGCGCACGGAATGGCCGCTGCTGACCCATTCCCGGTTCGACCTGGTCGCGGCGGAGTCCGCCCGCCGGGCCACGCAGAAGGTCTGACGGTGGCGGCCGCACGTGCCCGCCGATCCGTGCGGGACACGTGACAAGTCGTGGGGTGGGCCCGGGTGACCCACCCCACGAACACATCACACCGGAGTGCTGACGGACTTCACCTTCTGCGTGCCGTCCGCCGTGGCCATCGACTTGGCGTACCTGACGCCGGAAGTCGGGCTGAGGCGGTCGTTGAGGTAATACCAGTCGGTTTGCACGCGCTGCGGGTTGACGTCCACGACGGAATAGCCGTGCGAGTCCAGTTCGATGTAGCGCAGGTGCAGGTTCGCCACGTACAGCGCGCTTTCCGCGACGATCGAAGCGGTGCGCGGCGGCAGGTTCATCAGGTCGTCGATGTTGTCGCTGGTGACCGAGGTCGTGACGAACTCGGTGGCCACGCTGTTGCCGTTCCACCAGTAGCTCGACCGGTCGATGGGCACGTCAGCCGCCCACGACGAGTGGATGTCGCCGGTGAGGAACACGGTGTTGCGAACCCTGTTGTCCTTGAGGTGTCCCAACAGTTCCTGCCGGTCGGCGGTGTAGCCGTCCCACGCGTCGGCGTTCGCCGCGACGGATCCGACGGGCAGGCCCAGAAGTTGTCCCAGTGCCTCAAGGAACCGTGATTCGACGTTGCCGAGCGAGATCGGCGTGATCATCACCGAGTTGCCGACAAGCTTCCACTTCGCGTCGGTACCGGACAGGCCGTTCTTGAGCCAGGTCATCTGCGGGTCACCGGTGATCGTGCGCGTGGGATCGCCCGGGTCACCGCTGGAGGGCGTGGTCTGCTTGGAGCGGTAGCTGCGCAGGTCCAAAAGGGACAGTTCGGCGAGCTTGCCCCAGCGGAACCGGCGGTAGATCTCACCACCCGAGCCTTGCCGAACCGGCATCCACTCGAAGTACGCCCGGTGCGCGGCCGCCTTGCGCGCGGCCCAGTCCCCCTCGGTCGGCTGGTGGTTGCCCGCACCGCCGGACCAGGTGTCGTTGGCGTACTCGTGATCGTCCCAGGTGATGAACCAGGGCTGGGCGGCGTGCAGGGCTTGGAGGTCCGGGTCGGTCTTGTACTGGGCGTGGCGGCGCCGGTAGTCGGCCAGCGTGATGATCTCGGTCTTGGGCTCGTGCGGGCGAATGGTGACACCACGCGCGCCGTAACCGCCCGCCTGGTACTCGTACAGGTAGTCACCGACATGCAGAACGCCGTCGAGGTCGGTCCGGGCGGCGAGGTGGCGGTAGGCGGAGAAGTACCCGGCCTGCCAGTTGGAGAGGAA
>JALZNB010000442.1 GCA_030857905.1 Actinomycetota bacterium | reverse complement strand
GCGCCTTGCGCCGCGCCACGACGTGCGGGCAGTAGCCGTGGTCTCGCGACATCGTCCTGCTCGGCGTCTCGCGTGAGGACGACTGCGCCGCTTTCAGCGCGTCCGCCTTCGCGGTCGACGGCACGTGGAGACCGGCGAAGTACTGATCCCGCTCGCCGACGAAGTTGACCATCGCGTACGGGGCGTCGGCGGCCTCGGCCAGCGCGGTCGCGAACTCGTCGAACTCCGGGTCCGGCCTGCCGCTGAGCCCGAGTTCGTCGAGCCGCGCCAGCCGCTGGGAGACCTCGGGATCGTACGGCGCGGTCAGTAGCCGCGAGTCGATCATGTCGTAGTTCATGCGTGGCTCCGAGTCCTAGGGACGAGTCCCGGCGACGCTAAACGTCGCGAGGACGGATTCGAGGAGTGCGATCAGTACCTCGCTCGCCGAGCGGGTCTTGCGGGCATCACATCGCACGAGTGGCACGTGCGGTGCGAGCGCGAGCGCTTGCCTCACCTCCATATCGGAGTACCAGTGGGAATCGTCGAACTCGTTGAGCGCGACGATGAACTTGATGTCGCGCCGCTCGAAGAATTCGACCGCGCTGAAACAGTCCCGCAGGCGACGGGTGTCGGCCAGCACCACCGCGCCGAGCGCGCCCCGGGAGAGCTCGTCCCACATGAACCAGAAGCGTTCCTGTCCCGGCGTGCCGAACAGGTACAACACCAGGTTCTTGTCGGTCATGGAGATGCGGCCGAAGTCCATGGCCACCGTGGTCGTCGCCTTGTTCTCGACACCGGAGACACTGTCCGTGCCGACGCTCGCCGTGGTGAGCGTTTCCTCCGTGGTGAGCGGCTCGATCTCGCTCACCGAGGCGACGAAGGTGGTCTTGCCCACCCCGAAGCCGCCCGCCACGAGGATCTTGACCTGGACAGGGAACGACTCAGACGATCCGTCGGAGGCCATCGATCACCGCCAACAATACCGCCGGGTCGTTGGAGTAGGTGTCGGTTGGCGGGAATCTGGCGATCACTGCTCCCAGTTCGATCAGGTCGGACAACAGGACTTTCGCCACCGAGATCGGGCGGCGTAAGTGCGCGGCGACCTCGGCGACGGAGGTCGTCGACTGGCACAGCCGTAGCGCGTGGGAGTGTTCGACCCCCAACCGATCCGGTCCGACCATGCCGCCGCCTGTGGCCCGGACCAAGGACAACAGGTCCAACGGTGTGCTGGGCTGGGTTCGACCATCGGTCACGGCGTAGGGACGCACGCCGAACAGCCCGGAGTCCCCGTCGGGATCATCATCGGTATCGGTCATGGTCACGGAATTCCGTGGGTCGGCGGCGACGCGACCTGGTACCGGCTCGGGGTGACCAGGACGGCGGGCACCTGGGTGCACAGCCGCTGCATCTCGTAGCTCAAGATGCCCGCGTCGACCTGTTGAGCCGCCAAGACGGCGAGCACGCTACCCGGACCAGCGGCCGTGACGAACAGGATGATCTCGTTGAGCTCGGTGATCACTTGACGAACACCGTCGGTCCCACTCGCGCCGAACGTCATGCCCACCTGGTTCGCCAGCGAGCGCATACTGCTGGACAGCGCCGCCAGGCGATCCGCACCGTCGTTGTCCAATCCGTACCAGTACTTCGGAATCCCGTCGACCGACAGCAACAGCGCGCTGCGTGTGTGGGGGACCTCCTCGACCAGGCGACGAAGTAGCCAGTTCAGGTCGTCGGCCATTGGGTGGACTCTCCTCGGGTAGGTTTTTCGTCCGACTGCTGTGCTCCCGTGCCCCACGCGTTCTTGGTGAGCCAGTGGTCACGGCCTTCCTGGACCTTCGACATCAAGCTCGTGTTGTGACCGGAGGCAGGCGCCGAGGGCGCGGGCGGTTCGAGCAGTTCTTCTCGCAGGTGGGTGCCACGACGCTGCGGCAGCGGCGGCGGCCTGCCGTCGCTTTGCTCGACGGCGACGACGGCACCGACCTCGGTGGCCACTCCCGATCGCAGGTCTTCGTAGGACCGGCCAGGGGCCCGCACGGGGAGGTCCGGCAAACCGCCCTCCTCGGATTCCTCTGGCGTGGCGCGGCCCGCCGACTCCACGCGCTGCTCGCCCGTCGGGTGTCGCTTACCCGCCGTTTGCGTCTGGGTGGTCGAACTCGCACCGGAGGACGTCGGGGCCGGTGCGGACGCGACGGAGACCGGGACCTGGCGCTGCGGTTCCGGCGGCTTCGGGGCGGACGGGACTGCCTGGTCCGACGGCCGTTCCCGCCGCGTCGCCGGTGGTTGGACCCGGCGCCGGGCTTCCGGGGCGGGCGGCGTGGCCTCGCTGAGCAGGTGGCTGGGAATGACGACGGCCGCGGCGATGCCGCCGAAGATGTTCGACTGGAGTCGCACTTTGATGCGGTGTCGCCGGGCTAGTTCACGCACGACCGCCAAGCCGATCCGGCCATCCTGGAGGAGTTCGCTGATGTCGACGCGGGTGGAGCCGTCCAGCAGGCGGTTGATCCGTTCCAGGTCCTCGTAGCTCATGCCCAGGCCGCGGTCCTGGACCTCGATGGCGAGCCCCGCGGTGACCTTCTGGGCGCGGACCTCCACCTTGGGCCCGTTCGGCGATGTGAAGCGGGTGGCGTTCTCCAGGAGTTCGGCGAGGAGGTGGATGATCTCGGCCACAGCGTGACCGTGGATCTCGATGTCGTCCACCGGCACGATCGCGATCTGCCGGTAGTGCTCGGCCTCGGACACCGCGGCGAGCAGCACGGCGTAAACGCTCACCGGCCGGTTCGACCGACGCTGCGGCGGCTCGCCGCCCAGTACCGCGAGGTTCTCGCCTTGGCGGCGCGCGAGGGTGAAGAGGTGGTCGATCTCGTAGAGCCCGTCGAGCAGAACCGGGTCCTCGTTGTCCTGCTCCAACTTGTCGATGCGCTGGATGGACCGGTTGATCAGGGACTGGAGGCGCCGGGCCAGCTTGACGAACACCTCGCGTCGCTGGCCGGGATCATCGCTCACC
>JALZNB010000438.1 GCA_030857905.1 Actinomycetota bacterium | reverse complement strand
AAGTCGACCTGCGCGACGGCGGGCTCGACGTAGGCCGCCCACTCGGCGAAGTCCGGCGTCGACTTCGCGGCAGCGTCGATGCGGGTGACCACGGCGGCGATCGCCATGGCCGGGTCGGGGTCGCGCAGCACCGCGGCGAGGAAGGCCCGCTCATCGATGGGAACCGCGGCGCGGTACCACTCGTACCGCAGGTGTTCGTCAGCCGCGAGGGCGGCGGGGTCGTGATCCGCGCGGCCGGTCAGCGCCGCCACGGATGCGATGTGGTCGAGCAGATTCACCGTTTCCCTCCGGCGGAAAGAGTAGTGGTCCGGTCACCGAGACGATCACCGAGGTCGGCGGCGGCCGAGGCTACTGTCAGGCCATGGAATTCAGCACGTCGACGGTGGTCACAGCGACCCCGGCCAGGGTGTGGGAGGTCTACAGCGCGGTCGAGGGCTGGCCTGGATGGACCGCGTCGGTGGTCTCGGTGGAGTTGGTCGACCCGGGACCGTTGCGTGTCGGTCAACGCGTCCGCGTCCGCCAGCCGAAGCTGCCAGCGGCGGTCTGGACCGTCACCGAACTGGAAGAAGGCCGGACGTGGACCTGGGTCGCCACCGGTCCTGGCGTGCGAACCACGGCTCGGCACACGGTCGAGCCGGAGGGGCGGGGCGCGCGGGTGGTCATCGAGTTCGCGCAGCGGGGTGTCATCGGCACCCTGCTCGGCAGGCTGACCGCGGGGCTCACCGACCGCTACCTCGCCATGGAGGCCGAGGGTCTCAAGGCGCGCGCCGAAGAACAGTGACCCGCGTATAGGCTGACGGTCAGGGTGGGGAGGCCCGCGACATCGAGTCGACCGCGTGTCCGGCAGGCCCCACCGTCGCAACTCACGTGGAGGTCCGCATGTCCGACCAACAGCCGGAGCAGCCCGAGACCGAGGACGCGGCGGAGACCACCGACGTCAAGTCGAAGTTCCGCGCGGCCCTGGAACGCAAGCAGGCGCGCAGCCAGAGTGGCGAGGGGCACGCGAACGCGAGCTCGAAGATCCACGACGTGAACGGAAAGGTCGGCGGGAAGCGCCAGTTCCGGCGCAAGAGCGGCTGAGTCACCGCGTCCGCGGGGACCGCTCGGCTTCCGTATCGCCTACGGAAGCCGAGCCCCGCAACGTCTCCGGTTATCGCCGTCCGGCCGCTCCCGGCGATGCCGCTTCGGGAGCCATCCCGTCGGTGTTGTCGATGAGGTCCTTGACCTCCGGGTAGATCAACGCGATGCGGGTGCCCTCATTCAGGCAGCCACCGAGGTGGTGCAGCGCGATGACCTTGTGCGACGACGCCGCGAGCACCGGGGAGCCGGACGAGCCGCCCGAGGTGTCGCAGAAGTAGCCCATGTTGGTCGAGTCGCTCTCCGGTTCGTCCACATCGCACTCGGTGCCGCCCTGGTCGTTCTCGAAGATGGACAGCTCGTTCGGGTCGCCGTCACCGTGACCGGTGATGTAGATGCGTTCACCCTTGGTGGGGGCGCGCACATCGAGCAGCAGGTAGCCGAAAGACTCGATGGTGCTGAAGTCCTTCAGCGACACCAGTGAGTAGTCGAGGCTGACATTGGTCTTCAGGAACTCCTCGCCCGTCACCTTGACCGGGGTCTTCGGATCATTGCCACCACAGGTGGCGCAGGCGGCGTCGAACCAGAACTCCATGGTCTTCAGTTCTTCCGCCGACCCGATGCAGTGGTTGTTGGTGAACACCCGGTTCGTCTTGCCAACCCGCCACGCGGTGCAGTGGGCGTTGCCACCCTTGAGAATTTTGGCCACCGCCTTGGTCTTGCCGTACTCGGTGGGGTGACTCTGCTCGTAACACGCCGAATCACGGCGAGCGTCGGTTTCGCAGACACTCTGGATGCCGGGGTCGCGCAACGGCTGCTCGACCGAGGAGAAGCCGCGGGTGTACTTGTCGACGACGATGCCGGTATCCGCCGCTGACGGCGTGGAACCCTTGCGGTTCAACGTGATGACCGCGCTGTCGCCACTGATCGACATCGACCAGAACCCGCTGCCTTGGACCGTGTACGGCGAATCTCCGACAGCGGCGGCCGACTTGGTCGGATCTCCACTGTAGGTGTGGACCTCGCGACCCGCCGGATCGGCGACCGTGACACTGTCCCCTTGGGCCAGTTCCAGCGATGCCATGTGCACCTTGATGTAGGCCGACCCCGGCCTGCTGATCACCTGTGACGGCTGGGATCGCGCGTCGTATCCGATGCGCAGGTCCGCGGGCTGCTCTTCGCCAACCTGTTGCGCCCGCTGATACTTCGCCTCGTCGACCGGCTCGGCGGTGGCCGGACCGCCGAACGAGACGGCTGAACCTGTCGCCAGGACCACGGCGAGCCCGGCGACCAGAGATCTGCCTCGACCCGGGGTTGAGTTCAGGAATGTGTTCATGCGCAGGGAACTCCTTTCCTGTTGCCGTAGCGACTGGCGAAGAGTCAACCCACGATGGCCCGCGCCTGGCCACCCCCCGAACCTCTGTTGCCATTACCAGATTCACCGGTCACAGCCGGGTCCGCTTTTCCAGATCCGTCAAGGAAGTCTCCAGGTACGCCAGCAGTCTTTGCAGGTGAGGCACACTTCTGCGGCACCCGGTCAGGCCGAACTCCATACTGCCGTCGTAACTGGTAACGGTGATGTTGAGCGCTTGACCTTCGTACGGAACGGACACCGGGTAGACCCCGAGCATCTTCGCCCCGTTCCAGTACAACGGAGTCTTGGGGCCGGGAACGTTGGAAATCAACAGGTTGAACGCGGGCGGCGTGATACGTTGCGCACCGGGGACCAGCGCGACGGCGAGCGGCGCGAGCGGGATCGCGCTCAACGCGGTGATCTGCAACTGGCTCATGCCCTGGTAGAACGCTTTTCCCCGGCGCATTGACTCCGCGATCGCGGCGAGCCGGTCGGCCGGATCGTCCACATCGGTCGCCAGCGTGCACAGGATGAGACCGACGGCGTTGCCGCCGGAGGACGCGCCGTCTCCGGGGTTCCTTTCCGGCCGCAGGGAGATCGGCACCGCCGCGACCAGCGGTTTGTCCGGCAGCGCTTCGAGTTCGATCATGTACTCACGCAGCGCGCCCGCGCACATCGCCAGCACCACGTCATTGACCGTGGCGCCAGCCGCCTCGCCGACCGCGCGGACGCGGTCCATCGGCCAGTCCTGCGCGGCGAACCGGCGGGCGCCGGTGATCGGCACGTTGAGCATCGACTTCGGCGCCTGGAAGGGTAAAGTGGCCGACTGGTCCCGAAACGCCTGGTTCGCATAGCGCGCCGCGGCCGGGGCGAGACCGACCACATCGCGGACCACCTTCGCGGCGGCGCGCAGGCTGTGAAACGGCGACGGCGGCGAAGAGTCCCGCGCGGGCTCCCTCACCGCGTCCGCGCGGACCGGCGGCGCCCACGGCGGGCGCATCCCGCGTTCGGCCGGATCTTCGGATAGCGAGCGCTGCAGTAGGCGCAGCGCGGAAACGCCGTCGACCAGGGCGTGATGAACCTTGGTGTAAATGGCGAACCGATTGCCCTGCAAGCCTTCGATGAGGTGGCACTCCCACAGCGGGCGGTGCCGGTCGAGCAACGAGCCGTGCAGCCGGGACACCAACTCGAGTAGTTCCCGCACGCGGCCGGGGGTGGGCAACGCGGACAGCCGCACATGGTATTCGAGGTCGAGTTGGTCGTCGTTGGTCCACGCCCACTGACCGAAGCTGCCGACCGGTCCGCGCGGCCTGCGGCGAAACAGTGGGCGGATGTCGACCTCGGTCAGGAGTTCGCGATGCAGCGCGCCGACGAAGTCCGGGCCCGCGCCGTCCGGCAGTTCGAAAATCTGCAGACCGCCGACGTGCAGCGGGTGCTCACGAGATTCACCGAGCAGGAACATCGAGTCCGTCACCGGCATGATCGGCATGGTGATCTCCTAGTCCGTCATTCCCGAGACTCAACGCTGCCACCCGGGTGGGGTTACGGCAACACCCCAGCCCACTTGTCCTATTGCGACTGAGGATTCGACCGCCCGGCACCGCGCTAACGAGAGTCCGAGTCGATCAGGTACTGACCGCCCTGCAAGATCACCGTAACCGACTTCGGCTCCTTCGACTCCCCTGCGGAGTCCTTGGTGGTGACCTCCACGGTCACCGTGACCGAACCGTCCGGGTTCTCCTTGGCCACGCGGGCCTGGCGGGAACTGACGTAGACGAACTTGCCCCAGTAATCCGCGAAGGCGGCCTGGTCACCGAAAGCGCCCTGCCCGTTGGGACCGAGCATCTTCCACCGCGTGGCCGCGGGGGTGTCACTGCCGTAGAACGCGATGACCCGGCCACCCGCCTCGCTGTAGTTGGTGACCCGCTCCGTGGCCGCGACCGGCTGCGTCGACGGCGCCGCGGACGGCGGTTGCGGCGACGCGCTCTGGGTGACGGTCGTGGTTTCCTTCGGCCCCGCCGTCGGCCTGCCCGAGTTCGCGATCACCATCGTCACCGCACCGGCGAGGATCAGGACACCGAGCAGCGCGGCGATCAGCACGCCACGCTTGGGTTGCCCGGGCGGCGGCTGCGGCGCGGCAGGCGCGGTTCTCGGCGGTTCCGGTCTGGCCGGGGCTGAACGCTGCGGCACCGGCGCCACCATGGTCATCGACGCGGGCTGACGCGCCGGAACCGTGCGGGGCTCGGTGAACTTCGGGGTCTGCGCCTGGAGCGGCGCCGTCGGCACGGCCAACGTCGAAGCCGCCTCCACCATCGTCGGGCGGTCTTGCGGGTCGACACGCAGCAATGACATCAGGGCCGGGGTCAACGGGCCCGCGTTCTTCGGCGGCGCCACCTTGCCGGAGGCCACCGCGTGCAGCAGCGCCAGCGGGTTGGTGTTCAAACCGAACGGCGGGACGCCCTCCACCGCGTGATAGAGCGTCGCGCCCAGGGAGAACACGTCGGAGGCCGCTCCAGGGTCGTGACCGCGGGCGATCTCCGGGGCCAGGTAGGCCGGGGTGCCCGCGAGCATGCCGGTCTCGGTGACCGTGCCGTCGTCGACCGCGCGGGAGATGCCGAAGTCGGTGATCTTCACCGTGCCCTTGTCGTCGAGCAGGATGTTGCCCGGCTTCACATCCCGGTGCACGATGCCCGCCGCGTGCGCCGCGGCGAGGGCGGCGGCCACCTGGGAGCCGATGGCGGCGACCTGGTCAGGGGGCAGGGTGCCCCGCTCGGCCAGAACGGCGGACAAACTCCGCGACGGCAGGAACTCCATGATCAGGCAGGGGTCGCCGTTGTGCTCGGCGACGTCGAGCATGGCGATGGCGTTGCGATGGTGCAGCCGCGCCGCGATGCGCGCCTCGCGCATGGCCCGCCTGCGCGCCTCGTCGGTCTGCGCGGCGGTGAGGTCCGGCCGGACGAGCAACTGCTTGATCGCGACGACGCGTTCGAGCCGCTCATCCTTGGCCCGCCACACAATTCCCATGGCGCCACTGCCGATTGACTCCAGCAGCCGATACCGATTGGCGACCAGTTGACCCTGTTCGATGACCCGGTACTCCTCGCGCTTGGTGCGTCCCTGAAAGGCCGAGGGTATCGAACGGGGCTGGAGCACCGGCCATTCGTCCACCCGGTCCACACCACGGGTGACCCACGCCAGGTCAATCGCGGTAACGATACCCCTGACCTGCCCTGATCCAGCGAATGAGCGCCCACAACGAGGCGACACGCAGCGTCACCCCGCCGGTACCGCGCATCTCGATGGGACACGTGCACTGGGTGCCCAGATCTGGCCCGGCGGTGAAGGGATAGACCAGAAGGGCGAAGTCGGGTCGCTCGCACAAATCGATCAAGTGGGCCAACTGAGCCCGCATGAGTCGCGGTGAACCAACCACTCTCCGTAACGCCGTCTCGTCGAGGATCACCTGCAACCGCAGCGGTTCAGCACGCTCGGCAAGATTGCTTTAGCAGCACATGCGCAGGTCAACAGCCTCGGCAATACGTTCGTCGCTGTGCCCTGACATCAACGAGCGAGGATGCCTCTGCGCAATCTTCGGTCTGCAATAGCGCATGGACTAGCGGCCCCACATAGCTGCGCAGGGCGGATGCTTCGGATTCCAACGAGATGTAGGACTCCAAGCTGGTGCTGACAGCGTTGGAGACGTCCTGCCACCAGCCCTGCCTTCTACCGTCGCTGACCCAGCTCAGCAGACGTTCTTCGGTGTTGCTGTCCCTCACGCCGAGAGCGTGAGCAGGTCCCGGATGTCGCGGCTCTTGGGGATGCCCTGGCCGGTCTCCGGCCTGCTGATCTTGGAGGTGGAGCACTCCGACTGCCCGGCCGCGTCATCGAGATGCAGTCCGGCTTTTTCCCGCAGGCGGCGCAGTTCAGCGCCGAGCCTGCGCCGGGGAATCAGGGGCCCAGCGCTGGGCATGGCTCCTCCCTGCGGCTCGCGGTCTCGACCAGGTCGGGGTGGCCACCGTCGTCGGCATGGTGCTGGCGGGCCGCGCGATCGCGGCACCGTGGATTCTCGCGCAGCAGGAAGCATTCGACGGTTCGCCACTGACCAGGCGGGCGGGCGCGTTGAGCCGGGTCGTGCAGGCGGGGGCCGCCGAACGCGTGCGGGCGTTGCGCCGCGCGGACCCGGCGATCGCCAAGGGCCGTCGGCTCGACGCGCGCCCGGCGCGAGTACGGGCGTGTGGAACTACGGCTCGGTCGCTGTTATCTGCTACCGCGCTCGACCAAACCGACAGGGCCATCGAGGAAGCACGCGCAGCCAGGACCGCTCTCACCGCGCGCTTGTCCCCGATGGCGGAGCGCATCGACCCCGAGGACACCCTGACCTCGTCGCGAAGGGTGGCCGCTCATCGTTCGTCGGGGGCGGTGAACGGCCGCTCGCGGTGTGTCACAACGATTTCGCGGTTAGACCGAATCGCCCAACTCTGCCGCAGTCGCGTAACAGGGGGCCGAAAAGGCACGAGTCATCGTTTAGGGTGGTCCAACGTGGACGTTGCGGGGGAGGCCAGTCGCGGGGGCGTAGAT
>JALZNB010000436.1 GCA_030857905.1 Actinomycetota bacterium | reverse complement strand
GGCCGCGGTGGTGGCGGCCACGAAATCCGCGGCCGGGCCACCCAGGCGAAGCGTGGTGTAGCCGCTGAGCGGAACATCGGCTCGCACAGTGGCGTCGCCGAAGGAGCCGAGGGGAAGGCTGGTCACGGGCACAAACGGTAACCTCCCGACCATGGCAAGCCGCATCGAGCACCGGGCCGCGTTCACCGCGCCCGCGTCGACAGCACATTCCGCGCTGGTCGACCGGGCCTTCCTCGCCGAACGTCTGCGCGTGCTCGGCGGCAAAGGCGCGGCCCTGCTCGACTACTCGGAGACCGGCGGTGTGGTCACCTACCGACTGCGTCAGGGCGTCGACGCCGAGCGTCTGCCGTCGGTCGCGCGGACGGTCATCAAGGGCGATCTCATCGTCGAGCGCACCGAGACCTGGCGGGGCGACGGCGCCGTGTTCACCGGGACCACCGCCGCGACCGTGGCGGGGGTGCCGGGTGACATCAAGGGCAGCTACCGCCTCGCCGACAACGGCCCAGGCAGCGAACTGATCACCAGGGCCGAGGTCAAGGTCCGCATCCCGCTGGTGGGCGGCAAGATCGAGTCCGTCATCGGCGAGCAGGTGACCCGGCTGCTGGCCACCGAAGCCGAGTTCGCGGCCACCTGGCTCGCCAGGCACTGACCGGTGGCTCGCGTTCCCCGCCTCGCCTCGCCGCGGGTCGGGCTCGCGCGCTCGGCGCTCCGACCAGGGGCACCACCAACCCGAACCGGCTGCGACGGGTCGATCGGTGGTTGGTGGACGCGCCGTCGGTGCGGACGGCGTTGGCGGGCGTGACCGATCCACTGGTTGTCGATCTCGGTTACGGCGCCACGCCGGTCACCACCGTCGAGATGGCCGGTCGCCTCCGGGCGGTGTGGCCGCGGGTGCGGGTGTTGGGCCTGGAGATCGACCCGGAACACGTCGAGTTCGCGCGGCCGTCGGCGGACCCGCCTCGGTTGGACTTCCGCCGCGGCGGATTCGAACTGGCGGGCGCCCGTCCCGTGTTGGTGCGCGCGTTCAACGTGCTGCGGCAGTACACCGAGGACGAGTCGTGGTCCTCGTGGCGGACCATGCTGTCTCGGCTGGCGCCCGGCGGCGTGCTGATCGAAGGCACCTGCGACGAGATCGGACGGCGGTGCGTCTGGGTCCGGTTGGATGTCGACGGCCCGCGCACGGTGACCTTCGCGTGTTCCCCCTCAGACCTCGACAGGCCATCCGACCTGGCCGAACGTCTACCCAAAGCGCTGATCCACCGCAACGTCGCCGGGGAGCGAGTACACGAGTTGCTGGCGGCGTTCGACACCTGTTGGGCCACGGCCGCCACCTTCGCGCCCTTCGGCCCGAGGGCACGGTGGGTGGAGTCGGTGCGCCTGCTCGCGGCGCAGGGCTGGCCCGTGCTGGACACCCGGCGCCGATGGCGGCTGGGAGAAGTCACCCTCGATTGGGCTGCCGTCGCCCCTCGGGACTGACCTCCTTTCGGTTGATCCGACAAGTCGGCTTGACTTTGACGTTGCGTCAACTTCTACCGTTGTTCTCGGGCCGGAAAGACCGGCTCGAAGGAGACGGGACGATGACCTGGTCGATCGCTCAGGTGGCGCGGATGTCGAAGGTGACATCGAGGACGCTGCGGCACTACGACCACATCGGACTGCTGCGGCCGGCAACAGTCGGCGACAACGGCTACCGCTACTACGAGCGGGAACAGTTGTTGCGGTTGCAGCAGATCCTGGTGCTTCGTGAGCTCGGCCTGGGCCTCGACGCGATCAGCGAGATCGTGAACGAGGGCCGCGACACCACGGACGCGTTGCGCATGCACCACCGATGGCTGATCGACGAGCGCGATCGGTTCGACCGGTTGGCCAGGACCGTGTCCCGGACCATCACCGATGTGGAAGGAGGTGACGAGATGACGAACAAATCGGCGGAACACTGGTTCGACGGGTTCGACTCGGCCACGCAGGAGGAACTGCAAGATGAGGCCCGTCAGCGCTGGGGCGCGGAAGAGGTCGACAAGGCCAACTCCCACGTCAAGAACAAGGGCAAGGACTGGTGGCGGGAGAACGGCAAGACCTGGATCGGCACGCTGGACACGCTGGTCGAGCACATCGACGCGGGCCGCAGCCCACAGGACGCGCTGGTCCAGGACACCATCGCGGGCCACTACCAGTGGCTCACGGCGTCCTGGACCCCCAACCGCGAGTCCTACGCGGGCCTCGCCGACGTGTACGCGGACGACCCCAGGTTCAGGGCGAACTTCGACAAGACGGACCCACGTCTCGCGGAGTTCCTGCGGGCCGCCATGGTCGAGTACGCCCGCACGCGTCTCTGACACCGACAAAGCCGAACCTGGCGATTTCGACCTCCAATCTTGATCGTCCGGCTTGGCGCGGGATACGCGACAAGGCCGGTTTCGGCAGGCAGCGTCCGACTGCCCGCGGGGTGCGTTGACGACGACGGGATCAACCCGCCGCCACAGACGCACCACCGAACTTGTTGGTCTGATCGGAATAACAGGAAACCCGGCTGGGGCGATCGACCCAGCGTGGGTTCGTGGTTCACCTACACCTGTCTCGACCATGCGCGCTGGTCGGGGCGGGCCTGTCGACCGCAGGAACCTCTCCCGCAATTTTTCGGAAGGGGCTGCGGAAAGGGCGTGCGCAGAAGGATTCGACACTGCGATGTTGTCTCTACCTACACCGTCACTCTGCATCCGATTTGACGCCACGCATCGACTGTCCTTAGTGGACATTCAACGAACTGGTCGCACGCTGCGTCCCCTTACGGTGTAGTTGTGGCTCGCCAGTAGGGATGAGTGAGGAAAAATCATTCAGGCACGCCGATGGGCTCCGCCTGGTAGCGACGGGCGACAAGTGACGGAATGAGTGATGGCGGGGCAACGGTGGCATGGGACTGACAGGGGCTGGTGGTGGGGTAATCGTTCAGGCACGCCAGTGTGCTCCGCTTTGCAGTGATGGCCGAGTGGGGTTGGCGTTCCAGGGTGACGGTGCCGCAGCTGAATCGCTTGTGAGGCAATCATTCCCATGGCGCTAGGGGTCGGGGCCCGCCAGGTTGACGGACATTGCGCCGAGGTTGTGGGGCGAATACGGTTGCCGGGCACGTGCCCGCGAGTGTGGATTGCCGGTGGGGGCTGGGTTTTCATTATTCCTCCTGGGGACATTTCCGAGCGTAGCCGCGTTTGGGCGCCGCGTCATTGACTCTTTGGGGTGGGGATAGCCGTTTGACGAGTTGGCAAGTTTGTGCAAGGAGGAAGTAATTCGGTTGTGGGGCCGCGGCTTTCGCGGTCATTCTGGTCCCGTGACCACGAGCCGTGCACCACAGTCCCCGAAGCCACTGTCCACTGCGGACCTTCAGGCGTGCCTGGAGCTCGCCGGTGACCGGGAGTGGCCGTGGGAAGACGTCAAATGGGAGTTCCTGCTGCGAGTCGGGCAGGGCTACGGGGTCGTCGACGCGGCCGGGAGGCTGGTCGCGTCGGCGGTTCTCAGCCGGTTCGGTGATCTTGCCGCGATCAGCATGGTGCTGGTGGCCAAGGAATACAGTGGCCAGGGCCTCGGCACCCGACTGATGCGACATGTGATCGCTGAAGCGGGCGGCGCCACAGTCACCCTTTACGCCACCGCATCCGGTCAACCTCTCTACGAGAAGCTCGGCTTCCGCGTCCTCTCAGGGACGGAGACATTCGTCGGTACGTTCACCGGCGCGGCTTCCGGCATCTCCCGACCCGCGGCCGCAGACGACCTGCCCGCGATCATCGCGCTCGACGCCGCTGTCGTCGGTGCTGATCGCGGG
>JALZNB010000433.1 GCA_030857905.1 Actinomycetota bacterium | reverse complement strand
ATGGCGACCCTGTTGGCAGGGCGGGTGTTGCAGGGGTTCGGGTTGGGTACCGAGGTGGTCGCGGTCTACCTGCTGGTGGCGATGGTCTACCCCGAGCGCTCCCGGCCTGCCGCGTTCGGGTTGCTCGCCGCCGCGTGGGTGGTGCCGTCGATCGTGGGACCGACCGCGGCCGGGTTGGTGACCGAACACCTCGGCTGGCGGTGGGTGTTCCTCGGCCTGGTCCCGCTGGCCGCACTCGGCGTGGTGCTGATCGTCCCGGCGCTGCGGAACTTGCCCAAGCCGGTCCACGAGCCGACGACATCGGCGCGCAAAGGTTTGCCGTTGGCCGCGGTCGCCGCCGGTGTGGGCATCTCGGCGGTGAGCTGGGCCGCGCAACACCCGTCGTTCGTCACGTTGTGGCTGGGGCTCGGTGGTCTCGCGCTGCTGGCTCCCGCGCTGCGTTCGCTGCTGCCCAAGGGCACGCTCACCGGTCGCCCTGGGCTGCCGCGGGTAGTGCTCGCCCGTGGCTTGTTCGCGGGTGCGTTCTTCGGTGTGGAGGCGTTCGTCCCGCTGACCCTCACCGCCGTGCACGGCTACTCGGCGGCGATGGCGGGGCTGCCGCTCACCGTCGGCGCGCTGGGTTGGGCGGCGGCGTCGGCCTGGCAGGGCAGGCACCCCGAGGTGCCGCGAACCGAGTTGATCCGGCGCGGCTTCATGATCCTTGCCGTGGGCCTGGCCGGTATGGTCTTCGTGGCGCCCACCTGGGGACTTCCGTGGTTGTCCGCGGTGCTGTGGCTCGTGGGCGGTGCGGGAATGGGACTGGCCTTCCCGTCGTTGAGCGTACTTGTGCTGGATTACTCGCCCCCGGATCAGCGCGGGTTCAACACCGCCGCGTTGCAGGTCGCCGACATGATGTTCTCGGCGACGATGGTCGGCATCGGAGGTGTTCTGCTGACCGCGCTGGCCTCGGCCGCCGACCCGACCGACGCGGTCGTGGCGATCAACCTGGTGATGGCCGGGCTGGCGGTGCTCGGCGCCGTCCTGTTCCGCCGCCGACCGTCCGTGGTGGGACTCTCGTGACCACGCGCTCGTACGGCGGTCTACTCTGGTCGACGCGATGAGTTATCTCGACCACGCGGCCACCACGCCGATCCTGCCCGAGGCGGCCGCAGCGCTGACCGGGGCGTTGTCCACCCATGGCAACGCCTCTTCACTGCATTCCTCCGGCCGCCGCGCCCGGCGAGCCGTCGAGGAGGCCCGCGAGACGATCGCGGCCGCACTCGGCGCCCGTCCGTCCGAGGTGATCTTCACCTCCGGTGGCACGGAGAGCGACAACCTCGCCGTCAAGGGCATCTACTGGGCCCGGCGCGCCAAGGAGCCGGCCCGCAGGCGGCTGTTGGTGTCCGAGACCGAACACCACGCCGTGCTCGACGCCGCCATCTGGCTCGCCGAACACGACGACGCGGAGCTGGTCCTGCTTGAGGTCGACGCCTACGGCCGTGTCCACGAGGACACCCTGCGCGCCGCCATCGTCGAAGACCCCGACTCCGTCGCGCTGGTGAGCGTGATGTGGGCCAACAATGAGGTCGGCACGGTCAACCCGGTCGGCGAACTGGCCCGCACGTGCGCCGCGTACGGCATCCCCTTCCACACCGACGCCGTCCAGGCCGTCGGCGTTCTGCCCGTCGACTTCGGCGCCAGTGGCGCGGGCGCGATGACCGTGTCCGGTCACAAAGTCGGCGGCCCGTTCGGCGTCGGTGTGCTGCTGCTCGGCCGGGACGTGGCCTGCACCCCCCTCGCGCACGGCGGTGGACAGGAGCGTGACGTGCGTTCGGGCACGGTCGACGTCCCCGCGATCGTCGCCATGGCAGCCGCCGTCAGGATCGCCGCGGGCCAGCGCGCCGAGCGCGCCGCCCGGATCGGTGCCCTGCGCGACGAACTGGTGCGCCAGGTGCGGGCGATCGTGCCGGACGCCGTGCTCAACGGCGACCCGGGTCGGTCGGACATGGACGGCGGGCCGTCCCGGTTGCCGGGCAACGCGCACTTCACTTTTCCCGGCTGCGAGGGCGACAGCCTGTTGATGCTGCTCGACGCCAAGGGCATCGAATGCTCGACCGGGTCGGCCTGCACCGCGGGTGTCGCCCAGCCGAGCCACGTGTTGCTGTCCATGGGCGTCGAGCCCGCGCTCGCCAGAGGTTCGCTGCGGTTCTCCCTCGGACACAACTCGACGCGGGCGGACATTCGCGCGTTGGCCGAGGTTCTGGGGCCGGTCGTCGAGCGGGCGCGCGGTGCCGGTCTGGCCGGAATGCGGCGGTCGGCCGCCGCGGTGGAGGTGTAGGTCGTGCGGGTACTGGCCGCGATGAGTGGTGGCGTCGATTCGGCGGTGGCGGCGGCGCGGGCGGTCGAGGCCGGTCACGATGTCGTCGGCGTGCACCTCGCGCTCTCGGCGAAGCCGGGCACGTTGCGCACCGGATCGCGTGGGTGCTGCACGGTCGAGGACGCCCACGACGCGCGCCGGGTCTCCGACATCCTCGGCATCCCGTTCTACGTGTGGGATTTCGCCGAGCGGTTCACCGAGGACGTGGTCGAGGACTTCGTCGCCGAGTACGCCGCGGGCCGCACCCCGAACCCGTGCCTCAAGTGCAACGAGCGCATCAAGTTCGAGGCGTTGCTGGACAAGGCCATCGCCCTCGGCTTCGAGGCCGTGTGCACCGGCCACTACGCGCGACTGTCTATTGTGGATGGACAGCCGGAGCTGAGGCGCAGCGCCGACCTGGACAAGGACCAGTCCTACGTTCTGGCCTCGCTCACTGCGGAACAGTTGCGCCACGCCATGTTCCCGCTCGGCGGCTCGAAGAAGTCCGACGTGCGCGCGGAGGCGTCCACCCGGGGACTGGCCGTCGCCGAGAAGCCGGACAGCTACGACATCTGTTTCATCCCCGACGGCGACACCCGCGCCTTCCTGACCGACAAACTCGGCGAACGCCCCGGCCAACTCGTCGACGCCGAGACCGGCGCCGTGCTGGGTGTCCACGCGGGCGTCCACGGCTTCACCGTCGGCCAGCGCCACGGCCTCGGCATCAGCGCTCCCGCCGCCGACGGCCGCCCCCGCTACGTGCTGGGTCTCGAACCGGTCACCGGCACGGTCCGCGTCGGTGCCGCGGAGAAGCTGGCGGTCCGCCGGATCGTCGCCGACCGCCCCATGTGGCCGTCCGGTTCGGCCATCACCACGACGGTCGACTGTGTCGCCCAGGTCCGCGCGCACGGCGGCACGGCCCGCGCTCAGGCGTCTCTTGTGGATGGCAGCCTCGTCGTCCACCCCGCCGACGACCTCCGCGGCGTCGCACCGGGTCAGGCTGTCGTGCTGTACCGGCCCGATCCCGAGGGGGACGTGGTGCTCGGCAGCGGAATGATCTCGGCCACTCGCTGACCCGTTGCCATCGCCTTGACTGTGGGTGATTAACCCATCACTTCTGTCCCGATGGTGTCATCCCGTTACGCGGAGACTTCCCCGATCGACGTACTCCATGTCCCGACCCGTTGCCATCGAGCGGGGTGCGTGACGCGAACCGACAACGACCACCGGGGTGGAGTCTTCTATGGCCAGCGTGAGCACGGGCGGGGATGGATCGGCGCCGGAACCACTCGATGACCTGGCGCGTTTCCCGCAGGTGATCGGCCTGACGCCGGGCGTCCTCGTCCGGCACCGGGCGCGAATCCTCGATCCGGCCACCGCCGTGCCCGGCGCCAGGGGCAGGCGCCCCGACTCGACAGCGTACCGCGGCAACACCCTCATGGTCCCGCTCGCGATCGCTCGCGACGAGAACGCGATCGCGCGCTTCAACGAGGTCCTGGCCCCGCTCGGGGTCGAGTTGGTCGTCCAACTACCGACCACCGACCGGTGGCGTGCGGCGTCGGAGACCTTCGACCCGGAGTTCGGAGTTCCCGTGCTGCTCTGGTTGCGCGCGGACGCGATCGCCGATCAGGCGCCCGACCCGTGGAGCGTGCTCGCCTACCTGCGGCGCAAGGTGGACGCGGAAGACCTCAAGGGGATCGGGCTGGAACACCTCGCCGTGGCGGCCTCGCTCGACGGCTACGGTGCCGTGTTCGGCATCGGCGCCCCGGTCGGCAACGGCGTGCCCGTGGGCAACGGCGTCCCGGTCGGCAACGGGGTTGGCGTGCCCGCGCTGGGCACCGGCAGCCGCAACCCGGTCCGGTTGTTCCTGCCGCGGCCCCACCGCAGGCCGCCCGCCGAGTTGTTCAGTGGCCGTCGCCCGGTCATCGCGGTGCTCGACACCGGCATCGGCGAGCACCCCTGGCTCTCGGTCGGCGATCTGGCCAGTGATCCCGTCGTCGAGGTCTCGCACGAATTCCAGGGACTGCTGCACGACCTGGAGGCCACGATCACCCAGGACAGTGGCGGTGTGCTGCCGTCGTTGCAGTCGCCGACGGAGGAGCGCGATGTCCTGTATCCGTTGCTCGGTCTCACCGACTCACACTCGGGTCACGGCACGTTCGTCACCGGTCTCGCCTTCCAGAACTGTCCGGACGCCAGGGTTCTCTCGCTGCGGGTGCTGCACACCGACGGTGTCTGCACCGATGGCACCGTGCTGCTCGCGCTGGAATGGCTGCGCGCCAGGGTCCAGCACGCGCTGGACAACAACTTGCCGGACCAACTCGTCGACATCGTGTCGATCTCGCTTGGCTTCTACCCGGAACACTCCGACACCCAGACCGGTCTGCTGCTGGCGGGGGCGGTTCGCAAGCTCACCGACCTCGGTGTCGTCGTGGTCGCCGCGGCCGGGAACGACGCCACCACCCGGCGCTTCGTGCCCGCCGCGATGGCTCTCAATGCCGACGGTTCCAACGACGGCAATCCACTGCTGATCGCGGTCGGCGCGCTCAACGCCTGCGGCAAGTCGGTCGCCGCGTTCAGCAACGAGGGAGATTGGGTTACGCGCTGGGCGCCGGGCAACGCCGTGGTCAGCACAGTTCCGCTCTGGCAGGGGTGGGCGGGCCCGGACATCGCCGCGGAGCACGTCGGCCCCGGTGGCCTTCGCCGTACCTCGCCCGATCCCGACGACCTCATCAGCGGGTTCGCGGTGTGGGCGGGCACGTCCTTCGCGACCCCGGTCATCGCCGGAATGATCGCCCGACACCTGACCTGTCTCGCCGACGCGATGGAGGTGGCCGACCGCCGTGATCGTGCCGCGCGGGCCAGGGACCTGACCGACGCCGATCTCACCGCGCTGGGGTGGCGATCGTAGAGTTGATGTGGTGATCCTATGTAAGGCGTTCACGGTGTGTGGACACAGTCCGTAGGGTCATGGTCATGTCCGCTGTCCGGCGCGCAGGCGCGCTCCACCAGCGCGGGCGCAAAGCTGTGTACGCGTACAACTTCGCCAGAGCCCGTGCCTTGCTCGGCGACGCTCTCTCCGTGCTCGACACCGCGCCCGACGCCCCCGACGTGCTCGATCAGCGGGTGCGCACGCTGGTCACGTTGGCCTACGTCGACACCGAGGGCGGATCGGCCGCCGAGGGTTTCGCCCGTCTCGACGAGGCGGACGCGATCCTCGGCGGGCTCCCGCTCGGGCCGCACCGCACCGAACTCGACGGGCTCAGCCGCGAGCAGCGCGGATTCCTGCACATCCGCGCGGGCAACGCCGAACACGGCCTGGAACTCCTTGATGACGCGGCGCGGCAGTTGCGGGCGGGACTGGACGACGGGGTCGGCGATCCGTACGTGTTGGCCAGCCTGTACCTCAACCGGAGCCTCGCCGAGATCGATCTGGCCCACACCAGCGCCGCGATCACCGAACTGACGACCTGCGTCGAGTTCAGCGAGCGGCACGGCCTCGCCGACATCGCCATCAAGGCACGGCACAACCTGGGCTGGGTCGCGCACATGACCGGCGACATCCCCACCGCGCTGCGCCTGTTCGACGAGGCGGGCCGCGGCTATCGGTCGACCGCGCCGGGTGTGCTGCCCGTCCTGTTGCTCGACCAGGCACGGTCGTTGCTCGCCGGTGGACTGGTGGTCGAGGCGGCGCGGCACCTGGACGAGGCGTTGCCCAGACTGCGGCGGCAGCGGGTCGGTCAGGACGCCGCCGAGGCCGAGATCGCCCGCGCGGCGGCGGCGCTGCTCGACGGGGACGCGGCCCAGGCA
>JALZNB010000430.1 GCA_030857905.1 Actinomycetota bacterium | reverse complement strand
GTCTACGCCGAAGCGCTGGAATACCCGGAAGAGGTGTTCGCCGAGGACGTGCGGCTCGAAGCCGAACTCGGCGTCGACTCGGTGAAGCAGATCGAACTGCTGACCCGGGTGTCGCAGAATTACGGGCTGCCGCCGCGTGACGGCGACTTCCGGCTCACCACCTACGACACCATGGGCAAGATCGTCGACTACGTGCACGCGGCTCTGCTGGCCAAGAGCACCTGAGTCCATCGGTCGGGTCGAAGAGGAGTCGAATGCAGTCATTGGACGGCAAGCTGGCGTTGGTCACCGGTGGCGCTCGGAACGTGGGCAAGGCGATCAGCCGGGAGCTGGCCGCTCGCGGCGCCCACGTGCTGATCAACTACTTCCACTCGGCAGACGCAGCCAAGCGGACCAGGGACGAGTTGGTCGCCGAGGGCGCCACCGCGGACATCATCCGGGCGTCGGTCGCCCGCCAGGACCAGGTCGATCGGATGTTCGCCGAGATCGACAGCCGGTTCGGCCACCTCGACATCCTGGTGAACAACGCGGCCGACGGCGCACTCGTCCCGGTCGCGGAGGTGACCGACGACCACATCGACCGGGCCGTCGACACGAACTACAAGGGGAGTCTGCGGTGCTCGCGGGCGGCGGCACCGCTGATGGCCCGCCGCGGCGGCGGATCGATCGTCACGGTGTCCGCGCTGGGCTCCGCGCAGATGGTGATGGCCAACTACCTGGCCTGTGCCCCGGCGAAGGCCGCCGCCGAGGCGGTCGCCCGGTACCTCGCCGTCGAGTTCGCGCCGCTCAACATCCGGGTGAACACCGCGTCGGCGGCGATGCTGGTCAGCGAGGTCGCCGACGCCTTTCCCGACGCCGAACGCATGCAGGACGTCATTCGTGCGGCCACGCCCCTCGGTCGGTTGGGCACGCCGCAGGATCTGGCGATGGTCGTGGCCTTCCTCGCCTCGGACGATTCGCGGTGGATCACCGGGCAGGTGATTCTCGCCGATGGAGGCCTGACGCTGGGGTCGGCATTGCTCTCACCTCCGAAGAAGGTCGCCGAGCCCCAAGCCGCACCACCGGCGCCGGTCGAGGACAAGCGGGAACCTGTCCTCGTCGAGCCCCCGGCCCTACCTGTACCCAGCGAGGAACAGCTACCGTCGGGTGGCCGCAACGGCCACGCCGTCTCGACCGAGGCGGACCAGTCCGATCGGATCGCCGTGGTGGGCATGGGACTCACCGTCGCGGGGGCCAACAGCCCGGACGAGTTCTGGCAGCTTCGCACGACCGGTGGCGAGATGTTCGTTCCCGTGCCCGCGGACCGGTGGCAGAGCGCGAACTTCTTCTCCGCCGATGTGAAGGCCGAGGACAAGTCCTATCAGGACACTTGCGTCTTCATCACCGATTTCCGGTCCGTCGATCCGGTGGCCGCCGACCGCGAGCTGACTACGAGCTGGCTGCGGCATTCGCTGGTGCAGGCACTCGACACCGTTACGCGTACTGCGAAGGATCGATTCTCCTTTGTCGTCGGGTACACCCCGGACGGCAGTCAGCACTTGGAGGAGGCGGGTGTTCTCGCCGGGGTGCGCAGGCGGGTGCGGCGGATCGCCGAGGAGATGGGACTGGCGGGCGACGATCGCATCATGTCCATTGTGGACGACGCGCTCGCCGAGCGGTACTGGCGTGGAGCCGGGGAGTCGGCCACCTTCATGCCGCACCGGGTCGGCGAACTGGCCATGGCCGGGGTGCTGCCCGCCGACACCGAAGTCCAGATGATCGACACCGCCTGTTCGTCGTCGCTCTACGCGATTGACATCGGGGTCAAGGGTTTGCTGATGGGCAAGCACGACATCGCCGTCTGCGGTGGCGCGTTCGCCCTCGCGCCGCGCGGAACCGTGCTCTTCTCGAAGTTGCAGGGACTGTCCAAGCGCGGTGCGGTCCATTCCTTCGACGAGGGCGCGGACGGGGTCATCTTCGCCGACGGCGCCGCTGTCGTGGTCCTGAAACGTTTGAGCGACGCCGAACGTGACGGCGACGAGGTGCTCGCGGTACTCGACTCGTTCGGCGCGTCCTCGGACGGCAAGGGCAAGGCCATCTACGCGCCGAACTCGGCGGGTCAGGATCTCGCCGTGCGACGGGCGCTGGCGGGCGGAACCGAGGTCGACTGGATCATCGCCCACGCCACCGGCACGCCCGCGGGAGACCTCGCCGAGTTCACCACGCTGCGCGCGCATTACGGGCAGGAGCGCACGGGTTACGTCACGTCGAACAAGTCCCTCATCGGCCACACCGGCTGGGCGGCCGGTGTGGTGTCGGTGATCGAGGCCATTCTCGGCATCGCGCACGACCAGATACCGCGGCAGTTCCGCTTCACCTCGCCGCAGCCCGATTTCCACATCGAGCAGACCCGGCTGCGCATCCCGACCGAGCCGGTCGCGTGGCCTGCCCGTGATGGGGAGCCGAGGTCGGTCGCGGTGTCCGGCTTCGGTTTCGGCGGGACCAACGCCCACCTGATCGTCCAGGAACCCACGGCCAGCCGCGAACCGGCACAGCACCAGGTCACCTCGGACAAGGTGGTGATCGTCGCCTGGTCGGCGCACGTGCCGGGGCTCGCCTCGACCGACGTGGTCACCTCCTGGCTGGCAGGGCACACCGAGGCCGAGGACAGTTTCGGCGAGTTCTACCCCGCACCGCCGTTCCAGAAGGTCCGACTCCCACCGGCGACCGTGCGGACCATCGACCGCTGCCAGTTGATGATCCTGGAATGCGCACACATGCTGCGCGACCAGCTCACCGACTTCTGGCAGGAGCGAACGAACGCCACGGGTGTCTTCGTCGGCAACATGGGCCCGACTCGCGCGGCGATGCTGTTCGCGAACCGCTGCTATCTCGACGACATCGACCAGGGCCTCACCTCGGTCGACCATCCGGCCCTGCCCGAGGTGCTCGACCGGCTCAAAGCGCGGGTGCGCGGCGAGATCCCGCCGTCGAACGAGGACGCCTTCCCGGGGATGATGCCCAACGTCATCTCGGCCAGGGTGGCGAACTACTTCGATCTCCAGGGACCGAACATGACCCTGGACTCGGGGCTGGCCTCGTCCCTCTCGGCGATCGAGACGGCGTGCCGCTACCTGCGCACCGGAGAGATCGAGTTCGCGCTCGCGGGCGGTATCAACGGCAACAGCCTGCCGGAATATCTCGACCTGCTCGGCGGCCTCTTCGGTGCCAACGCCCCCGACGCGCTCGCGGAGGGCGCGTTCCTTTTCGCCATGACCACCGAAGCCACCGCGCTGGCGGCCGGGCTCCCTGTGCTCGCGTACGTCGACGGACTCACCGTGGACGAGGACGGGAGCGCCGATGTCCGGTGTGGTGCGGAGAGTCCACACGCGCGCTACCTCGGCGCCGCGGGTGGCGTCGCGGTCCTGTCCGCATTGCACCGCCAGTCGGGCAAGGTCAGTGTCGACTGTTCGGACGGCGGCAAGACGGTCCGACTGGGCCTCACCGTGACGAGAGAACCGGACCCGGAGCCGACGCAGGTCCGCCGATGGGTGCCTGCCCTTGAGCCGATGCCCCTGATCGGCGCCCGAGACCGGTTGCCGTTCCTCCCTTCGGGTGTCGTCGTGCTCACCGACCTGCCCGATCTCGGCGCGGACCTGCGGCACCTACCCGCCGACGCCACCGTGATCTCCACCGCGTCGGTCGACGGACACCGACCCCGCTGGCACCACCTGCCCAGGCCGACACCGGAAAACATCCGTGACGCGCTCGCCGATCACGGCGTGCCGGTGCGGCATGTGCGAGTGGTGACCGACCTGTCTCGCTCGGCCGGGGGAGTGGAGTCGCTGTTCAGCCTGCACGACGCCGCGTTCCTCACGATCAAGTACGCCTACGACGACGTGGCCGCCGAGGGTTCCTCGGTCATCGCGCTGCTGCTCGGCGCCCTGTCTGGCGGCGTTCCACACCCGTTCACCGGCATGTTCTCCGGCCTGATCAAGGCCGTGCACCTCGAACTCGGCCCGGCACTGACCTACCTGCTCGGTACCGCCACGACACGGCCGAGGGCGGGCGTGCTCGCGGCCGAACGAGAAAGCACAGCCAGCAGGACGCTTCCCGTCGTGTTCGACGACGACGGCACCCGGCTCGGCTATCGACTCGTCGAGGAACCCGTCGTGGTCACCGACACCCCGGCTCTCGGTCCCGAGTCCGTCGTCGTGGCCTTCGGTGGCGCCCGCGGTGTCACCGCCGAGGTGCTCAAAGTCGTCGCCGAGACCTACCGGCCGCGTCTGTACCTGGTCGGCAGCAATCCGATCGACAGCTACCCGGACGAAGTCTTCGCGGGTGGCGACGTGGAATTCTCGGCTACCCGCAAGGACTTCATCCGTCGCGAACTCGCCGCGCGCACCGGTACGACGGTCGCCAGGCTCAACCACGAATTCGACCGGATGGTGGACGCCAGGACCGCCCGCGCGAACATCGAGCAGATGCGGGCTTGGTCCGGGAACGACCGCGTCACCTACCTGGTCTGCGATGTCGGCGACGACGAACAGGTCGCGAAGACGGTGGCGACAGTGCTCGCCGAGCAGACCTCGGTCGACCTGCTGGTGTACGCGCCGGGCCGCAACCGCTCGGCTCTCATCCGGGACAAGGACTTCGCCGAGTTCACCGCGATCAGAGACCTCAAGATCCGTGGCCACCAACGGGTGCGCGCGGCCTTCGGCGACGACCAGCCCGCGATGTGGTGCAACTTCGGTTCACTGCTCGGGTACTTCGGCCAGGTCGGTGAACCGGACTACGCCTCGGGCAACGACTTCCTGGCCACCTCGGCGATCCACGGCGCGTCGATCGGCCGCGCGGAGTACACGATCGGATGGACGCTGTGGGCGGGCGTGGGGATGGGCGCCAACGAGTTGACCAACGCCTACTTCAGCCGTGCGGGCAGCTACAGCCACATGTCCGTCGCCGAAGGCGCCCGTCATTTCGTCGACGAGTTGCAGGCCGCCGACCGAGCCCCGTCCACCGTGCATGTCGGGGACGCCGAGGAACGGACGATCGCGCAGTTCTATCCCGGCTACCTCCGGCCGCGGCAGGACGCGTTCTACCTTCGGACCCTTGAGTCCGAACAGGACGATCAGGTCAGCTTCGAGTGCCGATTCGACCTCGATACCGACGCCTATCTCGCCCATCACCTCGTGCGCGGGGTGCCGACGCTGCCTGGCACGTTCATGACCGAGATCGCGGCGGAAGCGGCCGAGCGGCTGTGCCCCGGTCTGCTGGCCGTCGCGTTCGAGAACCTCCGGTTCCACCACTTCCTGCAGGTGCACCCAGGGGTCGCGGTGCGACCCAAGCGCATCACCGCGCGGGTACTGCGCGAGTCGGGGATGGTGACCACGGTCGAGGTCCGGGTCACCACCGATGTGGTGTCGCCGGGTGGGGTGCTGCTCACGAAGGACCGACTGCACTTCTCGGCCGAGGTGTTGTTGGCGCGGGAGTACGCCGCGGCGCCGCGCTGGGCTCCCTGGATTGACGACGACGAACTGGCCGTGATCGATCCGTACCACGTGCCAGCCTCGCCGGTCACCCTCACCGGTCCCTTTGTGTCCACATCGGACACGCGGTTGCACCCGATGGGCAAGCGGGCCACCTATCGGCCCGCCATCGCACCGGATGATCCCGCGCTGTCCCGGTTCCGCGTCCCGGCGATCCTGCTCGACGGCTTGGCCCGAACGGGCGTGCTGGACCTGGTCGACGGCAAGTTCATCCCGATCGCCGCGCCGGTCGGCGTCCGCAGGATCGATCTCTACCAGCGGGCCAACGACATCGAACTCGCCGAGGCGCATGGCGTGCTCGACCTGTACGTGGTCCCGCCGAGGTTCACCATGACCGATGACGAGCCGGCGAACCGGTTCGTCGCCACAGGCAAGGACGGCCGGATGGTGGCGCAGATGCACGACATCGAGGCGACCGTCATCGGCTACGTCGACGCCAAGACCGGTCGTCTCCACTCGCCGGACAAGCGCCCGCTCGACGACCACGGCGAGCCACCTGCGGCAGGTCGAGTGGTCGCTGGGGCGGTACGGCGATGACCGACACGAAGGAGAGCACGCCCATGTCCCGACCGGACAGCCCACCCGCCCACAAGGAGGCGCCAGGTCCCGGTGGCAGCGTGCTGTTCGGCGCGCTGAGCAGCTTCAAGAAAGACACCCTGAAACTGCTGGTCGACGTGCAACGGCGGTTCGGTGGCATCGCCAGGATGAAGATGGGCCCCTACCTGGTGCACCAGGTCACCAAGCCCGAGTACGTCAAGCACGTGTTGCAGGACAACGCGCCCAACTACGGACGCGGTCGCTTCTACCGAGGTTTCGGCTTGTTCTTCGGCAGGGGGATGCTCACCACCGACGGGCCCGAATGGCGGACGCGGCGCGCGGTGAGTCAGCCGTTCTTCCACCGGGCGAAGCTGCGGGCGAACTCGGCCGTCATCACCGAGGTCACCGACGATCTCGTCGAGCGGTGGGCCGAACCCGCGCGCACAGGTCAGGCGGTGGACATCACCGACGACATGATGAAGCTGGCCATGGGTGTGCTCGGCCGCATGCTCTTCGGGGTGGACCTGCGCGACTACGCTGAGCGGCTGTTGCCGTCGGTGCGGTTCTCCCTCAAGGCGATGATCCTGACCGGCGAGGTCAAGCAGATGCTGCCGCCCTGGGTACCCACCAAGTACCGGCGCGAGCTGAAGGGGCACCAGAAGGTGCTCAACGACGTGATGAACGAGATCATCGACCTGCACCGGGCGGGCGGCGGCAGTGCGGACAGCATCGTCTCCGCGCTGCTCTCCGCGACCCACGAGGTGACCGGGCAGCCCTTCACCCAGGGCCAGATCCGAGCCGAGCTCAAGACCTTGTTCCTCGCGGGCCACGAGACGACCGGGTGCGCGCTGACCTGGACGTTGTACGGGATCGCGCAGCACGTCGCCGTCCGCGACAAGCTTGAGGCCGAACTCGCCGAGGTACTAGACGGGCGCACGCCGACCGCCGACGACCTCCTGCGGCTGCCTTACCTGCGGCAGGTGGTGGACGAATCACTGCGGATGTACCCGCCGATCTGGCTGTTCCCCAGGGATGCCATCGAGGACGACACGATCGGCGGCTACCGCATCCCGGCGGGAAGCACGGTCCTGATCTCGCTCTATGCCGCCCACCACAACGCCGAGACCTGGCCCAACCCCGAGGCTTTCGACCCGGAACGGTTCTGCCCGGCACACCAGGGCAAGGGTGGACGTGACCGGTACGACTACTTCCCGTTCGGTGGCGGCGCGCGCAAGTGCGTTGGGATGGATCTGGCGCTGTTGGAACTGCAACTCGCGGTGGCCGTGATCGCCCAGAGGTACCGACTCGAACTCGTCGCCGGTCATCCGGTCACACCGTCCGCGCTGGTGTCGTTGCGGCCGCAGCCCGAGGTGCTGATGCGGATCGTCGAGCGGTGACCGCTTTCACCACCACGAGGATGCGCTGGCATCCGGTACGGCAATTAGACCTGCCCGCGTCGCCGTCACCCCGGTTGCGTGGCGCGCGGATCGCCGTCTTCGGTGGCACCCCGACACTGGTGGCCGCCGTGGTCGCGGCTCTGGTCGCGGCCGGTGCGCGCGCCCAGGAGGGCCTCGGTGGCGACCAGGAGCCGGACGGTTTGGTCGACCTGACCATGGCTGCTTCGGCCGAGGACTACCGAGGGCCACTCCAGGACACCCTCACCGCCATCCGTTCGTGCTACCCACGATGGGTCGAGCAGCACGAAGCGGGTCGCGTGTTCTACCTGGCCGTCACTTATCTCGGCGGCACGATGGGCTACACGGACGCCCCGATCGCCCAACCGTTCGGCGGAATCTGGGCCGGGCTCGCCAAGACGCTGCACCGAGAGCTTCCGGCCTGCGAAACCCGGATCGTCGATGTCGCCCCGGCCGATGTGGACGCCCTACCGGACATCCTCGTCCGCGAGCTGTATCGGTGGGGGCTGTTCGAGGTCGGATACCGCGACGGCAGGCGGTATTCGCTGCTGGCGAAGGCCGAACCGGTCCGTGCGCCGAGAGTCAGCCTCGACAAGCGGGACATCGTGCTGGTGTCCGGGGGTGGGCGTGGCATCGGGTTCCTGCTCGCCCGTTCGCTGGCCGAGGACCCGGGTTGTCGAGTGGTGGTCACCGGCAGGCAGGAACCGCCCACGGGTGCCGAATCGCTTGACAGCGCGGCGGTCCGGGCGTTCGAGGCGGGAGTCTGGGCCCGGAGGACGCCAGGGCAACCGTTGCCTGAGATTCGTGCTGAACTGGCCAAAGCCCGACGGGGCCGCGAACTCGCGGACAACCTGGCCGCCGCGCACCGTGACGGCCTGCCTCTGGAGTACGTCCGCTGCGACTTCACCGATCCCGCCCAGGTCGCCGCCGTGGTCGCGCGGTGTGGCGACCGGTTGGTCGGCGTCATCCACAACGCCGGTATCGACAGTCCCGCACGGTTGCCCGCCAAGTCCGACGCCAATGCCCTCACCACCGTGTCCACCAAGGTCGACGGATTCACCGCCCTGTTCGACGCGGTACGCGCGCTGCCGCTCAAGTTCTTCTGTGGTGTGGGTTCGTTGACCGGCAGGCTGGGCGGCATGGTGGGTCAACTGGACTACGCGGCCGCCAATGACGGGCTCGCCCGGCTCGGCCTCTGGGCCGGACACCAAGTCGACTTTCCGGTGATGACCGTGTGCTGGCCGACCTGGGACCAGGTCGGCATGATCACCAACTTCGCCGCGACTCTGCGCTATATGGCGCCATTGGCGGTGGCCGAGGGTGTTCAGCGATGGCGAGCGGAAC
>JALZNB010000421.1 GCA_030857905.1 Actinomycetota bacterium | reverse complement strand
CCTTCTGCGCCACCACCCGGATGTTCACCCCGGAGTCCGCGGCGAACCCCTTCGTGGTGAACTCGCCGACGACCTCCTTGATCCCCAGTTTGTTCGCCTGCTCGGTGGTGACCTTGGCGGGCATCTTGGTGTACTCGACCTTGATCTCGCGACCCTCGGTCTTCGCCAGCACCTCAAGCATCTTCACGAACGCGGTGTCGTACTTGACGCCCATGCCGTCGACCGACGGGGTGACCGACGGCGCCCCGCCCTCGAACACGATCTGGGCGTCCTTGCCTTCCTTCTCCGTGGACTTGAGCTGCGGCTGGACCGACTCGATGATCTTCTGCTGGTCCAGCTTCGGCGTCAGACCACCGCCGTCGGCAGGCTCGAAGCTCAGCGCGGTCGCGATCACCTCGGGCGGGATCGTCGCGTCCTTGCCCTCGCCCTTGACGATCACCGGGGCGGCCACGGCGGGCTTCGCGACCTGGTCGAGGGCCGTGCGAACCCCCTCGACCGTCGTCTTCACCGGAGTCGTGCTCACCGGCAGTTCAAGGGGCTTGCCATCTGCCCAGCCGTCAACGATCACCGTTTTGGCCTGCTCGACGTCGAGTTCCTGGCCGGGCAGCGGGTCGACGGCGACCGGGGTCGCGTTCTCGAACTTGATGCCGCCCTCGGCGGGCGGGCGGTTGGCCTTGCCCTTGAGCTGTTCCAGCGCCGCGACGAGGGCCGGGTCGTCCGTGCCGGTGACGACGCCGACCTCGCGGGTGCTGAAGAACGAGCTGATCCTGGTAACCGGGTTCAGCGGCTGGTCGCCCGCCTGGTCGATGGTGGCGTTCCAGTCGAGGGTGAGACCGGACTGGGTCGGGTCGAGCTGGTCGTCGACCGTGCCCATGCGCAGGGCGACGGGCTTGGTCAGGCGCGGCTCGATCTCCTCGCGCAGCCTGTTTCCGGCCTCGTCGTGGGACAGGCCGCCGACCTCGACACCGGCGACCGTGACACCGCGCGGCACTTCGCCGCTTGTCAGTGCGATGTCGAGGCCGTAGAGCAGGGCGAGCGCCCCGATGATCGAGCCAGCGATGATCGCGGGCTTGCGCGCGCTTCCCCGCTTCCTGGGTTCCGCTCCGGTGGCCTCACCGCCCATCCTGACCGGCGAGAACCGCTCGGTGGCGGCATCGACACCGGCCGCGGGCACGGGCGTCAGCACAGTCGTCTGCTCAGCGAGCGACTCCGGCTCGGCGTCCGGCCATCGGTGCTCACCTGGCCACTTGTGGTCGTCCGGCACGACTACACCTTCCCTTACAGGTACAAACCAGTCCCGTGCTCGGTCCGCTCACTCGCGATGGCGTGCACGTCTCGTTCACGCATCACCAGGTACGCCCGACCGTGGATCTCGACTTCCAGTTGGTCGTCGGGGTCGAACAGCACCCGGTCGGACACCTTGACGTGGCGCACGTGGGTGCCGACGCCGAGGACATCAGCCCACGCGAGCCGCTTGGCCATCTGTGCCGTCGCCGGGATCACGATTCCTCCGGTGCTGCGTCGCTCGCCCTCTTCCCGGGTGAGCGCAACGAGCAGCCGGTCGTGCAGCATTTGGATCTCGAGTTGCGGTTCCGGCACCGGCGAATGGTAACCGTCCACTCGCGTGACGATTTCAGGTGTGCTAGCCCACGTCGTCCAGCCCACCCATCACCAATGGGAGTCGACGGGCACCGGCTTCGGTGATGCGCAGCGGAACCCCCCAATCTTGCCTGGTCAGGTGGCAGGCCGCATGTTCGGTACCGTCGTCGTCGCAACTCGCGCCTTGGGCGACGACGTGCAGCACGCCCTCGCCGTACCCCTCTGCGATGACCAACTTGCGGGTGAGATCGGTTCCGACCCCCGCCCCTTCGGCGAGCAGCCCCGGTGGCGACGAGGTGACCTCCAGCCGAGTCGACGGACCCCAGCGGTCATCGAGTTTCTGGCCGGGCGGCGCGGTGAACACGACGGTGAGGTCCACCTCACCGACCGCGACGTCGACCGGCGGCCTGCGCACCTCGTGCGCTTCCCCGGCGACGAGATGCGCGGCGGCGACGGGCCGCTCCAGCCGATGCGCGGCCGAGGCGACGACAACGAGATCGCCGTCGAGCAGCGCGACCCCGGAAGGCTCGGCCAGCCCGGTCGCCAACGTGCTGACTTGCGCTGTCTCCGGGTCATAGCGGCGAATGGCGCCGTTGTAGGTGTCGGCGATGGCCACCGACCCGTCGGCGAGCACGGCTACCCCGAGCGGGTGCTGAAGCAGGGCTTGCTCGGCGTCACCGTCGCGGTGCCCGAAGTGGAAAAGCCCTTTGCCGATTGCCGTGCGCACCTGGAAGCCGTCCTGGCCGCGCTCGATCCAGCGCAGCGCGGAGGTCTCCGAGTCGGCCAACCACAGCCGGTCGTCGGACGCGGCGAGACCGGAGGTCTGGGCGAAGAAGGCTTCGCCCGCCGGGCCGTCGTGCAGGCCCTCGACCGTGGTGCCCGCGAACCTGCTGACGGTGTTGGTGAGCGGGTCGAAAAGACCGAGCGTGTGGTTGCCCGCCATGGCGATGACGACACCGCGCGCCTGCTCCCACCACACGACGTCCCACGGGCTGGTGAGGTCGATGTCCCGGGCAGGACCATCAGTCGCGCCATCGCGCCACTGGGCGCCAGTACCCGCGACGGTGGTGACCTCACCGGTGTCGGTGTTGATGCCACGCAGAAGGTGATTGACGGTGTCGGCGACGACAAGGTGATAGCCGACCTCGACGGTGATGCGGTCGGGCAGAACCGCGATGCCGGAAGGCTCGGAGAAACTGGCGTCGTCCTTGCCGTCACCATGGCCGCGCACGCCGGTGCCGTAAGCGCGGACCACGGTGTCACCGTCGAGTTCGACAATCCGATGATGTGCCGTGTCGGCGACCAACAGCGTGTCACCGGTCGTGGCAACGGCTTTCGCGGGGAAGCGCAGCTCGGTCTCCGCTGGCGCGGGCGGAACATACGGCCCGTCACCCCGGTGCAACGTCCCCTTCGCCTCATGCTCGGCGACAACCTCGGCGATGACCCTCCGCAACGCCTCCGCGTGCCCCTCGCCCGCGGCCACGTGCACGACGTACCCCTCGGGATCGACAACGACGAGCGTCGGCCACGCCTTCACGGCGTAGGCCTGCCAGGTGGTCAGATCGGGGTCGTCGAGGACGGGATGATGTACGTCGTATCGCTCGACGGCCGCCTTGAGCGCGTCCGGGTCGGCTTCGTGCACGAACTTCGGAGAATGCACGCCGACAGTGACCAGAACGTCACCGAACTCCGCCTCGACCGGCCGCAGTTCATCGAGGACATGCAAGCAGTTGATGCAACAGAACGTCCAGAAGTCGAGCAACAACACCTTGCCGCGAAAGTCACCGAGGTGCAGCTCGCGCCCCCCGGTGTTCAGCCACCCACGACCAACAAGCTCAGCCGCACGAACATGGCGGCGCTGCACAGAAGTCACACCGGAAGTGAACACGATGACACTGCTCGAATATTTCATCGCCTACAAAACGACACTTCCCACCGCAAAGCACAACCCAGGGTCCCTTCTCTCCCTTCCGCAAATTCCGAGGCAGAAGAGAAGCCCGCCAAGCGGCGCAAACCTCACCCCCGCCGCAACATCCGCCCCAACCCAGCCGCGACCGTAGTCGCCAGAATCCACCCACCAGCGATCAATCCAGCCGAGATCCACTGTCCCACGCCGCCGACCGTCCACTTGTTCTTGTGTCCGAAGTCGACAATGGGAATCAGCAAGTCGAGTGTGTAGAGCAGTGGGTTCCACACCAGGTTGTCGTCGCTGTTCGTCTCACTGGGTTCCGGCATGATCGAGAACCACACGGTGCCGATGACGAGGCAGGCGACCAGCCACGCCAATGCCCGGGTCGGCCGGTATCCGTAGCCGACCATCGAACGCTGCAACCAACTCCACGCGTGTATGCCGGGACCGGTGATCCTGGCCCCGTCGGCCAGCGCCACGTACCGTCTGCGTTGTTTCTCCACCAGCACGGTCGAGGCGTGTTCCTCGTTGCCGCTCGCGCGCAGCATCGCGGAGAACTGGTCGTATGGGCCTGGTCGGTAGACATCGCGCATCGCGTGGCGCAGCCAGGTCAGGCGGCGGGTGATTTGTTCGTCGTCGTCGAGGGCGATGGGGACTGCCAGTGAGTCGTAGCGGAAGTCTTCGAGGGCGATCCGACCGTGCGCGCGCCAGAAGTCCTCGTTGTCGGCCAGCGACGCGCATCGCACGTGCCGTAGGTCGATTTGGCCTTGTGGGGCGGCGACGACGTCGAGGCGCAGTTCCTGGGTCTGCACACCGAACGCGTTGAGCACGACCCCGGCGGTGGGCCCGATGCCGAGGCGGGCACCGTGGAAGTTGGTCTCTCGGCCCACTTCCGCGCGGCGGAGCCGGATCTCGCCTTGGGCGGTGAAGGGTTCGTCACCGTCGGCGCACACCAGGTCGCGGCCGATCTGGGCGCCGCGCAGGTTCAGTCCCGGCTTGGTCGACTTGTCGCGAACATAGCTGCCCGGTTCGAGGAGTGTGCTGCCGCGCAGGTCGAGGTTCGCGCCGATCTTGGCCCCGGACAACAACATCGAGCCGAACACGAGCAACGCCCTCGCGTCGAGGTTGCCGCTGACGGCGAACCGGCGGCCCTCGATCGCGTCGCCGCCGCCGTTGGCGATGACCGCGCGGTCGAGCAGCACACTGCTTTGCACCCGCATGTCCACGAACCGCACCTGACCGGCGATCCTGGCGTCGCGGGCGTCGATCCCGCCGCGTACCTCGGTGCCGTCGAGGTGCAGTGAGCGGTCGGCGTACGGGCCGTGGCCACCCGGTCCCTGGACGAAGGTCTCGTGGCCGCCGGAGACGTCGATCGTGGAATGGGCCAGTCGCAGTGCGCCGCCGATCGTGGCGTTGACGATCCTGATCGTGCCGCTGCTGGCGAACCCCCGGTCCATGTTGACATTTCCGTCCACTGTGGACCGGTCGGCGACCAGGGTCGCGTTGGGATCGAAGAACGGGTCGTCCGGTGGGGCCGACCGGGAATGATGTGTGCGCGGCGACAGTCGGGCACCGCGCAGCGAGAAGTCGGAGTCGATTCGCGCACTGGGCAGGAACACCTGGCCAAAGCTGCGAAACGCCACACCGCTGGCCGGGTCGGGTGTGAGTTGGAGGTTGCCGCCGATCTGAACGCCGTTTCCGTTGAGGGAGAAGCCTTTGGGGTTGTCGAGCAGCGCGCCCGCGAAGTTGACGTTGCCGCCGCTGCGCAGTCCGGGGATGCGGATCTCGCCTTCGGCCGCCATGTTCGCGGCGAGCAGCGCGCCCGCCAACTGCAACCGGTCGGCGTGCAGCGCGGGGCCTTTGCCACTGATCAGCGTGCTGTTGCGCAGCACGAGCGAACCTTGGATGTCGCCGTCGGCCAGGTCGACCGTGCCGTGCACGACTGTGCCCGCGACAAGCTGCACGTCGTTGTCACTGTGCAGGTTTCGCCCGTGCAGGCCGGGCAGCGCGCAGT
Source organism: Actinomycetota bacterium (assembly GCA_030857905.1). Lineage (GTDB taxonomy): Bacteria > Actinomycetota > Actinomycetes > Mycobacteriales > Pseudonocardiaceae > Actinokineospora. The sequence goes on along the minus strand of JALZNB010000421.1, from coordinate 2,046 downwards.
CGCGGAACTCGACGCCCGCGAGTCTGCTCTGCCTCAGGTCCGGGGCCTCTTCGAAGCGACAGCGCACGAATTCGAGCAGGAAGGGGAATTCGACCGCGCGCAGGTCCAGCAGCCCGGTGAGAAACCGATCGGACACGGTCACCACGGGCGCGGTCGCGGGTCTGCGGCGACGGAGCACACTGCCGGTGTCCGGCTCGACGGCGCGGTAGATCACCTCGGCGGCGGCCAGCACCGCCCACGCGGGTGGGAGAGGGTCGTGCGGGTCGAGGACGCGGCTCTCGCCGCCCTTCGTCATGTCGCCCCCATCGACCATGGCGACATCATCACGCGCGAACGCCGATACCCCGCTCCACCAAACGGGTGAAACGGGGTATCGGGGTCGGTCAGAGAACCTTGCTCAGGAACGCTTGCGTACGTTCGTGCTTCGGCGTGGACAGCACCTCACGCGGGTGCCCCTTCTCCACGACGACACCCTCGTCCATGAACACCAACGAGTCGCCGACCTCGCGGGCGAAACCCATCTCGTGGGTGACGACCACCATCGTCATGCCCTGCTCGGCGAGCGCGCGCATGACTTCGAGGACATCTCCGACGAGTTCCGGGTCGAGCGCGGACGTCGGCTCGTCGAACAGCATCAGCTTGGGTTCCATGGCCAGCGCTCGCGCGATCGCCACCCGCTGCTGCTGACCGCCCGAGAGCTGGTTGGGGTAGGCGCGCGCCTTGTCCGCGAGCCCGACCTGTTCCAGCAGGGCCATGCCGCGCTCTCGCGCCGCCGCCCGCGCCATCCGCTTGACACCGATGGGCGCCTCGATGACGTTGTCGAGCGCCGACATGTGCGGGAACAGGTTGAACCGCTGGAACACCATGCCGATCTCGCGGCGCTTGACGGCGACTTCCCGTTCACGCAGCTCGTAGAGCTTCGAGCCGCGCTGGCGGTAGCCGACCAGTTCACCGTCGACGAAGAGCTTGCCCGCGTCGACCTTCTCCAGGTGGTTGATGCAGCGCAGGAACGTCGACTTGCCGGAGCCGGACGGGCCGATGACACACGCGACCTCGCCGTGGGCGACCGTCAGGTCGATCCCGCGCAACACCTCCAGCCTGCCGAACCGCTTGCAGACGCCCTCGGCGGACACCATCGGGCCGGTCATGTCCTACCTCCAGCGCGCCCGGTGGCGAAGAGCCTGGTGAACAGACTCGTCCGGGCGGGCGCGCGTGTCGTGCCTCGGGAGAATCTCCGCTCGATCTGGGCCTGGATCACCGTCAGGATCGAGGTGAGCGCCAGGTACCAGATGGCGGCGGTGATCAACAGCGGGATCGTCTGGAAGTTGCGCGCGTAGATCTCCGAGACCGAGGTCATCAGCTCGAAGTAGCCGATGACGAGCACCAACGACGTGGTCTTGAGCATCGAGATGGTCTCGTTGCCGGTCGGCGGGATGATCACCCGCATCGCCTGCGGCAACACGATCCGCCGCAGGATTCGGCCCTGGGACATGCCCAGCGCGCCCGCGGCCTCGGTCTGGCCCTCGTCGACCGACTGGATGCCGCCGCGCACGATCTCGGCCATGTAGGCCGCCTCGTTCAATCCGAGCCCCAGCAGGGCCGCGGTGAACGTCGAGATCAGCACGTTCGTCTCCCACGAGACGAACTCGGGGCCGAAGGGCACCCCGAGTCCGAGCGTCGGGTACAGCGCGCCGAGGAAGTTCCAGAACAGCAACTGCGTGATCAGCGGGGTGCCGCGGAACAGCCAGATGTACCCGGCGGCCACGCCCGACATCAGCGGATTGCGCGACAACCGCATCACCGCGAGCAGGACCCCGCCGAACACGCCGATCAACATCGCCAGGGCGGTGAGGATCAGCGTGTTCGTCAGACCATTGAGCACCCGGTCGCTGAACAGGTACTCACCGACGATGCTCCAACCGAAGTTGGGGTTGGTGAGGACACTGTGGACCATCAGAACGAGCAGCACGAGGATGACCGCGCCACCGACCCAGCGACCCGGGTGGCGTACGGGCACCGTCGTGAGCTGCTCGCTCTCGGAGTCGA
>JALZNB010000412.1 GCA_030857905.1 Actinomycetota bacterium | reverse complement strand
CCGAGACCGAGCGCGCCGACCGCGAGGCCCGCGCCGCCGAGCCAGCGGGCGGTGTTGTCCTCGGACTTGGCCGCCGTCTCGTGGTGTGAATCGGTCTCGTTGGCGACGGGCGCGGCGCCACCACCGTGGTGGTCGCCCTCGGCCTTGCTCAGCGCGATGAACGGCGCCGGGCGCTCCGGCTCGTCGGCGCCTTCCGCGGGCGGCGGGGCGTCCCAGGCGACGATCTTGCCGCTGTCGTAGGTCTGGATCGCGGGCATGATCAGCTTGTCCGTGCTCTCGGGCAGAGCACCCGCGCTGACCTCGAACTCCTCGAACTCACCGGGGTTGATCCGGGTGCCAACGGTCGCGGTCCAGGTGATCGTGCTGACGGCCTCGGTGATCTCGGTGCCGTGCGAGGTGATCGGCTTGTCGAGCTTGGTCTTGACGACCTGCGCGGTCCATCCCGGGAGGGGGCTGGTGCGCACAGAGGTCAACGGGTACTCGGCGGGCAGCTTGATCTCCATTTTGGTGGTGCCCGCGTTGGCGTCCTCGTTGGGCACCCGGAAGGTGATCTTGGTGTAGCCGCCCTGTGCGGCGGTCTCGCCGATGACCTTGGCGGTGACGTGCGCGGACGCGACACCCGTACTGAACAGGACGGCGGTGGCGGCGACCGCGAGAACGGCGCCGGAGCGCGCGACGAAGCGATGTGTCGACATGTGGATTTGTCTCCTGATGGACGCGGTTGATCGAGCCCTCATGAGGGCTCGGCAGGGATGCGAGGTCAGGAGCGCACTGGAGGACCACGACGAGCGCACATCCGGCGGAACACGACGCTGAGCAGGTGCCCGGGAGATATCTCGGTTGGGGCAAGCCGTGGTGGTGCCGTCTGTGGCACGAGGGTGTGGATAAGTGTGTGGATAAGTCCGCGTAGAACTACCGCCATCGCGGTTAGAGCTACCGATGCCTTGGTGAGCAGTACGGCGGTTATCGCGGTCGCGACAACGTGAGCGGTGACCATGGCCCGGTTGTCGACCGGGGGATGACCGGCGTGAGTTTCCGTCAGAAGGAAGTGCAGCGCTAACTGGCTTGTGGAGAGCAGAGCGAGAGTCGCGGTCACGCTGTGGCGATCGGCGATGGCTGTACCAGCCCATGCGACCAGCAAGACCAGGATGGCCGCGACTGATGTGTCCGGTAGACCGCCGCCGGACATGGTGTGGGCTGAAGTGGCCAGAGCGGCTGACGAGACGCCGAGCAACACGCCGCGGGTTACGCGGAGAGGGGTTGCTCGGGTGGGGGTCACGGGGGACAGGGTATTCGGCCGTGTCCAGAGGGGTGGGGCACGTGTGTGTCTGCGCTTGAGGTGATCTTCAGAGTGGGGTGGCCTGCTCCCTCTTTGTCGAGTGTCCAACCCGGGGCTGGTGTCGTCAAGGGCGCCTTCGGCATTGCTTCGCGATCGTTCCGACCCTTGACAACACCAGCCCAGGGTCAGGGATTGCCGGGACGGGGCAGGGGGAAGAGAAGGACCCTGGGTTGTGGGTTGGAGCTGGCTGTTCGAGTGTGGGGTTGGGGCCATGACCTTGGGCCTAACTTGTGGCCGCCAGGGTTTTGTTCTCGTCTTATTGGATTAGTTAGACACCCAGGGCGCGGAGTAGGCGTTCTTCTATTCGGTCCAGTTCGGCTGTCACCGCGCGGTGGGCGGCTCGGCGGCGGGAGGACGGCATTCGTTCGGCGGCGCGGACGGCGGCGGCCAGTTGGCGCAACGTCCGTTCGGCGTCGTCGGTGAAGGTTCGTTCGTCCGGGGTGAGGTTTTCCTTGGTTCGGAGTTCGTCCACGCCGGTGGCCGCGCCGGAGATTCGGGCGTGGAGGGCGCCGCCCTTGCCGCCGTACAGGCCGAGGTCGTCCACCGAGACGCCCAGCTTGCGGGCCTTGCGGCGGTCCCAGCGGTCGCGGACCGCCGCGGCGCTCTGGACGACGAAGGGTGTCACCACCGGCAGCACGGCCGGGCCGAGAATCTTGGCCACCGCAAGGGCGTTGCGGGCGTTGCTCGCGGACATGCGCCCGCCCACCGCATTCTTTCGCACCATTGTGCCTCCCCGATCGGTTGTCATGAACCTACTGGCGTCGATCAGCACGGGCACGTCGGCTCCGCCAGTCGGCTGGAGAAAGGGTCGTCCCGGTGATGCTGTCGGCGGTCGCAACTAAGCTGCACAGTGTGACTGACTCGGTGCTCCTCGACGCTGGCGTGGTGAGTCGCTGTAGGCGTCGGGTGCACCTTGAGCACGATCCGGCGATGCGCGACTCCCGCAAGGCCGCGCCCGACCCCACGGCTGAGCTGCGAAAAGCTGATGCCACAGCGCATCGACGGGTGATCGCCGACCGGTTGGCCGCGGTGTTCGGCGACGAATGGGTGGAGATTTCCGGGACGCGCGGCGCCGAACGGGAAGCGGCGACGGTGGCCGCCATCGAGGATGGCGCCGGGTTCGTCTGGGGCGCGCAGCTTCCGCGCGATCCGGCAGGCGGCAGGCGCGGGGCCATCGACCTGCTCGTCCGCACCACCGGCGGCTACGTGCCCGTGCTGGTCGTGCGGCACAAGATCAGCGATCCCGGTCAGGGCGCGCGCACGTCACCGCTGGTCGAGCTGCGGCAAGTGGGCGGCGACACCGACAAGCGTCGGAAAGTGCGTCCGCAGCCGCGTGATCAGCTTCGGTTGGCGCACACGCGCAGGTTGTTGCAGGCCGCCGGGTACGCGGACGAGCGGCACGCGTTGGCCGGGGCGATCGGGCTCGACGGCGACGTGGTCGTCTGGCACGACTTGCAGGCGCCGACGTGGCCAGGTGGTCGGACGGCGCTCGCCGAGTACGACGTCCGGTTCAGCGACCGGCTGGCGGTCGCCGATGCCGCGTCGAGTGACGGAACGCCGCTGGCGGAGCCGTCGCGCATTGTCGAGTGTCGGACGTGCCCGTGGTGGCCGGTGTGCGAGGCCGCGCTGCTGGAAGCGCGCGACGTGAGCCTGGTGGTGCGCGGTGAGGACGCCGGGATGTTGCGCGCGGCCGGTGTCGCGACCGTCGACGCGTTGGCCGTCGTCGATCCGGCGGACAACGACATGCCGCCGCTGGTGGGTATGCCGATCCAGGACGCGGTCGGGTTGGCCCGTGCCTGGCTGGCCGACCTGACGGTCGTGCGG
>JALZNB010000408.1 GCA_030857905.1 Actinomycetota bacterium | reverse complement strand
GGTTGCGCACCCAGTAGTCGGCGGCGAGCCGCGAGGAATCGATCAACTCGCCGGTCACCGTGGAGTACAGCGGCACGTCGGACTCGGCGGGCTCGATGCGGGCGAGTTCCGCGCGCAACCGGTCTCCGATCGCGTCGACCTGCGGGGAGTGCGCGGCGTAGTCCACCGGGACGCGCCGCGCGCGGATGTCGCTTGCGGCACACCGGGTGAGCAGCGCTGTCAGTTCGTCGGGGTCGCCGGACACGACAACCGATGCCGGACCGTTGACCGCCGCGATCGAGAGCCGGTCGCCGATCAACAGCGCTGTGTCCACATCGGACAACGCGACCGACACCATGCCGCCGCGTCCCGACAGATCGAGCAACGCCTTGCTGCGCAACGCGACCACGCGCGCGGCGTCCTGCAGCGACAGCGCGCCCGCGACGCACGCCGCCGCGATCTCACCCTGCGAGTGGCCCATCACCGCGGCGGGTTCGACGCCATGCGAGCGCCACACCTCGGCCAGCGACACCATGACCGCGAACAGCGCGGGCTGCACGACATCGACCCGGTCCAACGCGGAACTGTCCCCGAGGACGTCGAACAACGACCAGTCCACGAACGGGTCGAGCGCCGCCGCGCACTCGGCCATCCGCCCGGCGAAGACCGGCGACGACACGAGCAGATCCACCGCCATGCCGGTCCACTGGGAACCCTGCCCGGGGAAGAGGAACACGGGCCGAATTTCGTCGGCGGGCGCGACGCCGACCACGACCGAGGGCGTGGCGATGTCGTTGTGGAACCGGTCGAGCGCGTCGGCGAATCCCGCGTGGTCGGCGGCGAAGACCACCGCGCGGTGGTCGAGGTGGGCACGACCGGTCGCGAGCGTGCGGGCGACCGCGTCGAGTGGCTGGTCGACGATGTGGTCGCGCAGCCGGGCGGCCTGCTCGCGCAGTGCCGTGTCCGTCGCGGCGGACAGCAGCCAGGGCACCGTACCGAGGTCGGTGCGGGGCTCGGTCCAGGCGACGGGCTCGGCTTCTTCGAGGATGACGTGCGCGTTGGTGCCGCTGATGCCGAAAGAGGAGACACCCGCTCGACGTGGCCGCCCGGTGGCGGGCCACTCGGTCGTCGCGGTGGCCAGGCGGACCGCACCCGCGGTCCAGTCGACGTGGGATGAGGGTTCGTCGGCGTGCAGGGTGCGCGGGACCACGCCGTGTCCCAGGGCGAGCACGCTCTTGATGATCCCGGCGACACCGGCCGCGGCCTGGGTGTGACCGATGTTCGACTTCACCGAACCGAGCAACACCGGCTCATCCCGGTCCTGCCCGTAGGTCGCCAGCAACGCCTGCGCCTCGATCGGATCACCCAACGACGTACCGGTTCCGTGGGCTTCGACAACATCCACATCGGACGGTTCCAGCCCCGCCGAGGCGAGCGCACTCCGAATCACCCGTTGCTGCGCGGGCCCGCTGGGCGCGGACAGGCCGTTCGACGCGCCGTCCTGGTTGACCGCCGAGCCACGCACGACCGCGAGCACCTGATGCCCGTTGCGGCGAGCGTCGGACAACCGTTCCAGCAACACGACTCCGACGCCTTCGGAGATACCCATGCCGTCCGCGCTGTCGGAGAACGCCTTGCAGCGGCCGTCGGCGGCGAGCCCGCGTTGGCGGCTGAACGCCACGAACGATCCGGGGGTGGCGATGACCGCGACGCCACCGACCAACGCCAGCGAACACTCGCCGGAGCGCAGCGATTGCGCCGCGAGATGCAGTGCCACCAGCGACGACGAACACGCCGTGTCCACGGTGATGGCCGGGCCCTGCAAACCGAGGGTGTAGGCGACCCGACCGGAGACCACACTGGTCGCGTTGCCGGTGAGCAGGTGGCCTTCGAGCCCGGCCGGAATGCCCGACCGCAAGGCGCCGTAGTCCTGCCCGTAGGTACCCGCGAACACGCCGGTGTCGCTGCCGCGCAAGGAGTCCGGGGCGATTCCGGCACGTTCGAGCGTCTCCCACGACACTTCCAGCAACAGCCGCTGCTGCGGGTCCATCGCCAGTGCCTCGCGCGGGCCGATGCCGAAGAAGGACGGGTCGAATTCGGCGGCACCGTCGAGGAAGCCGCCTTCGCGCGCGTAACTGGTTCCAGGGTTGTCCGGGTCGGGGTCGAACAAGCCGTCCAGGTCCCAGCCTCGATCGGCGGGGAACGGGCCGACGCCGTCACCGCCGTCGAGCAGCAGTCGCCAGAGGTCTTCCGGGGAGCGGACGCCACCGGGGAACCGGCAGCCCATCGCCACGATCGCGAGCGGATCATCGGCGACCGCCGCCGGGGCGACCGTTTCGGCCTTGAGTGGGGTGTCGCCGCCCAGTTCGCCATGCAGGTAGCCCGCCAGCGACGCCGGAGTCGGGTGATCGAAAACGAGGGTGGCGGGCAGCGTCAGGCCGGTCGCGGCCGCGAGCCGGTTGCGGAGTTCGACCGCGGTGAGGGAGTCGAAACCGAGGTCGGAGAACGCCTTGGCGGACCCGATCCGGTCCGGCGCGGTGTGCCCGAGCACGGTCGCCGCGTGTCCACGCACCAGGTCGAGCAGGGCACGTCCATCGATGCCCCGCACCGGAGCGGTGCTAGCCGCGACCCGCCTTCGTACCGGGCGGACCAGGTCTCGCAGGAGGCCGGGGATCTCGGCACCACGCAGCGCCGACAGATCGATTCGGGTGGGAACCAACACCGGCCGACCCGCGCGAAGGGCCGCGTCGAACAGTGCGAGCCCGTCAGCCGAGGACAGTGCGCGGATACCGCCGCGCGACATCCGTTCCAGGTCCGCGGTGCCGAGGCCCCCCGTCAGCGTGCTGCGCTCGGCCCAGAACCCCCATGCCAGGCTGGTCGCGGGAAGGCCAAGTGTGGCGCGATGGCGGGCCAGGTCGTCGAGGAAGGTGTTCGCGGCGGCGTAGTTGGCCTGCCCGGCACCACCGAACACCCCGGCCGCCGATGAGAACAGGACGAAGGCGGAAAGGTCACGGTCGCGAGTCAGGTCGTGCAGGTGCGCCGCGGCGTCCACCTTGGGCCGCAAGACCTTGTCGAACTGGTCCGCGGTGAGCGAGCCGACGAGGCCGTCGGCGAGTGTGCCCGCCGCGTGCACCACGGCGGTGAGGACGGGAATGGAGTCGAGCAGCGCGGCCAGCGCGGACCGGTCGGCGATGTCGCAGGCCACGACCCGGACGCGGGCGCCGAGTGCGGTGAGTTCGGCGGCGAGGTCGGCGGCGCCCGGCGCGTCCGGGCCGCGCCTGCCCGCCAGAACGAGGTCGCGGACACCATGCGCGGTCACCAGATGTCGGGCGACGAGCGCGCCGAGAGTCCCGGTCGCGCCGGTGACGAGCGTGGTGGCGTCGGGGTCGAGCGGGGCGGGCTGGGTGAGGACCAGCTTGCCGACATGCCTGGCCTGACTGAGGTGGCGCAGGGCTTCCGGGGCGCGACGCAAGTCCCAGGTCGTGACCGGGAGCCCGCGCAGTTCACCCTGGTCGATGAGGGCGACGATCTCCCGCAACAGCGCGCCGATGCGGTCGGGGCCCGCTTCGCCGAGGTCGTACGCCTGGTAGGCGACCTCGGTGTGGTCTCGGGCGACCGTGTCGGCATCCCGGATGTCGGTCTTGCCCATCTCCAGGAACCGACCACCACGCGGCAACAACCGCAACGACGCGTCAACGAACTCACCCGCCAACGAGTCCAACACCACATCCACACCGCGCCCACCCGTGGCCGTCAAGAAAGCCGACTCGAACTCCGTGGTGCGCGAGGAAACGACGTGGTCGCTCGGCACGCCGAGACTCCGCACGACGTCCCACTTCGGCGGGCTGGCAGTGGCGAACACCTTCGCACCAAGACGACGAGCCAACTGCACAGCGGCCATACCCACACCACCCGCGGCGGAATGGATCAACACCGACTCCCCCGCGCGCAACCCCGCCAAGTCCTTCAGACCGTAATAGGCGGTGAGGAAAGCGACCGGCACCGATGCGGCGTCCACAAAGGACCAGCCGGTCGGGATCGGGACGACCATGCGCGCGTCGGCGGTCACGGTGGGGCCGAAACCGCCGCCGAACAAGCCCATCACCCGGTCGCCGCCCGCAAGGCCGGTCACTCCCGGACCGACCTCGGTGACCACGCCCGCGCCCTCGCTGCCGAGCACGGTCTGACCGGGCACCATGCCCAGTGCCACCACGACATCGCGGAAGTTCACCCCGGCCGCGCGGACCGTGATGCGGACCTGTCCTGGAGCCAACGGGGTCGTGTTCTCCGGGGCGGGCACCGTGGCGAGGGTGTCCAGGCTGCCGTCGCCGGATACGTCCAGGCGCCACGGCCCGGACGGAACGTCGAGTGCCGGTGTCGTTCGGGTCAGGCGCGGGACGCGGAGCGTGCCCCGGCGCAGGGCGACCTCGGTCTCACCGACGGCCAGGGCACCGGATATCGCGCGAAGGGACTCGTCGGCGCCATCGAGATCGAGCAGCCCGAAACGGCCGGGGTTCTCGGTGCCCGCCGCACGCACCAGGCCGCGCACCGTACCCGTCACCAGGTCCGGCGATTCGTGGGGAGCGGTCGCGACGGCGTCGCGAGTGACGACAACAAGGCGGGAGGTGGCGAATCGCTCGTCGGCGAGCCACTCGCGCACCAGCGTCATCGCCGCGGCGAGCGCCTCACGCACGGCCGTGGGGGTCGTGGTGTGGGCTGGTTCGACGGCGACGAGGACTGTCTCCGGCACCTCATCCGGGAGGGTGGCGAGACTTTCGTGGATCACTGGCGGTTCGCAAGCGGTGACGGTCTGGTCGAGGTCGACCCAGCGCACCTCGAACAGTGAATCCTGGACCGAATCCGAGCCGCTCAACAGGTCCGCGCGGACCGGCCGCATGTCCAAGGCGTCGATGGTCGCGACCGGACCGCCGGTACCGTCGGCGACGACGATCTCCACACCGTCGCTCGTCGGCGTGAGCCGTACCCGGAGATGACCGGCACCCGCCGCGTGCAGTTCGACTCCACGCCAGGAAAAGGGCAGCTCGGCCGGACGGTCCGGGTCCGCGGCGACGGCGAGCGCGTGCAGTGCGGAGTCCAGCGCGGCGGGGTGCAGTGCGAAGGCGGCCGCGTCGGTTCCCTCGGGCAGCACCACCTCGGCGAAGACCTCGGAGCCTCGCCGCCACACAGCGCGCAGACCACGGAACACCGGCCCGTAGCCGTATCCGGCCACGGCCAGTCGGTCGTAGAGGCCGTCGATCGGCTCGGCTTCAGCGTCCGCCGGTGGCCATTGGGTGAGCGCGGTGCCTTCTGTGGCACCGGAACCGAGTTGGCCAGTGGCGTGCCGGGTCCACGCGATACCCGCGTGCTCGACCGGCCGCGAATGGACGGTGAAAGACCGGGACCCCGTGCCGTCCGGTGCGCCGACGGCGAGCTGCACCTGCGTGGCGCCGGATTCGGGCAGCACCAATGGCGCGTGGAGGACGAGTTCGTCGATCCGGTCGCAGCCCACGTGGTCGGCCGCATGGCAGGCGAGGTCCACGAACGCGGTGCCGGGCAACAGAACCGTGCCGTGCACGGCGTGTTGGCTCAGCCAAGGGTGTGAACGCGACGAGAGTCGGCCGGTGAACAGTGTCTCGTCGGCGCCCGCGACGGTGACCACCGCGCCGAGAAGGGGGTGATCCGCGGTGACGAGACCGGCGGCCTCGGCGTCGGCGGACGCTGTCGGGTCGATCCAAAAACTGGTGCCGAGGAACGGGTATGTGGGCAGCGGGACGCGCCGCCCGCCCGGATAGACGGTGGCCGCGTCGAAGGCGGCGCCCCGGGTGTACGCCTCCGCCAGGGCAAGCGCGAACCGTTGTGGCCCAGGTTCATCACGGCGAATCGTGCCGAGGACGGCGACATCCCGATCCGTGCTGTCGACCGTCTCACGGACGCTCGTGGTAAGGACCGGGTGCGGGCTGACCTCGATGAGAATGCCGTGACCGTGCTCGATGAGCCGGGCGGTGGCCTGATCGAGCCGAACCGGTTCGCGCAGGTTGCGGAACCAGTACCCGGCATCCAGCCCACGGGTGTCGTGACGTTCGCCGGTGACGGTGGAGTAGAAGGGAATCGTTGAGTCGCGCGGTTCGATGCCGTCGAGCGCGGTGATCAGGTCCGCGTGAACGGCGTCGACGTGCGCCGAGTGGGACGCGTAGTCGACCGGGATTCGCCGGACACGAACACCATCGGCTTCACATCGTGTGATCAGGGCGTCGAGCGCCTTCGGGTCACCGGAGACGACGACCGATGACGGGCCGTTCACCGCCGCGATGGAAACCCCAGTCTCCAGAAGCGCACCGACCTCGGCTTCAGGCAGCGCGACGGACACCATCGCGCCCTGACCGACCAGTGCGAGCAACACCTTGCTGCGCAACGCGACCACGCGCGCGGCGTCCTGAAGCGACAACGCGCCCGCGACACAGGCGGCCGCGATCTCACCCTGCGAATGACCGACCACCGCCGACGGTTCCACACCGGAGGCACGCCACAGTTCCGCCAGCGACACCATCACCGCGAAAAGTGCGGGCTGCACGACGTCGACCCGGCTGAGGGCGGAGCTGTCCCCGATGACGTCGAACAGCGACCAGTCCACGTGCGGGTCGAGCGCGGCGGCGCACTCGGTCATCCGCTCGGCGAACACCGGCGACGAGGTGAGCAGATCCACAGCCATCCCGGCCCACTGCGCGCCCTGGCCGGGGAACACGAAGGCGACCTTGCCCGCGACACGATCGCCGATCACCAACGCGGGATCGGGAGTTTCCTCGGCCAACGCCGTCAACGCGCGTTCATATTCCGGCAGGTCGGTGGCGACCACCGCCGCCCGGTGCTCGTGCGCCGCACGACCGGTTCTCAGCGACCAGCCCACGTCCACGGGCCGAAGGCTCGGGTACTCGGCAAGATGGGCGAGCAGACTTACGGCCTGTTCCCGCAAGGCTTCCGGCGTTTTCGCCGACAATGCCCACGGCAGTGGCGCGGGTACCAGTTCGTCAGTGTGGGCCACCACGTCCGCGGGCGGCTGTTCGAGGATCGTGTGCGCGTTGGTGCCACTGACCCCGAAGCCGGACACACCCACTCGGCGGGGCCGTCGCACCTCGGGCCAGGGCGTCGTCTCGGTGAGCAGCGCGACCGACCCGGTGGACCAGTCCACGTGCGTGGTCGGCGCGTCGATGTGCAGGGTCGCGGGCAGCACTCCGTGGTGCATGGCCTGCACCATCTTGATGATCCCGGCCATTCCGGCCGCGGCCTGGGTGTGCCCGAGGTTGGACTTGACCGAACCCAGCCACAGCGGGGTTTCCCGGTCCTGCCCGTAGGTCGCCAGCAGTGCCTGCGCCTCTATCGGGTCGCCCAGGGTGGTCCCGGTGCCGTGCGCTTCGACAGCGTCCACATCGGACGATGTCAGGCCCGCGTTGGCCAGGGCCGCACGAATGACCCGCTGTTGCGACGGGCCGCTCGGCGCGGTCAGACCGTTGGACGCGCCATCGGAATTGACCGCGCTGCCGCGCACGACCGCCAACACCGGGTGTCCGTTGCGGCGGGCGTCCGACAGTCGCTCCACCATGAGCACGCCGATGCCCTCGCCCCAACCAGTGCCGTCCGCGGCGTCGGCGAACGGTTTGCAGCGGCCGTCGGTGGCCAGTCCACGCTGGCGGCTGAAGTCGACGAACGCTGTCGGTGTCGACATGACCGCGACACCACCGACGAGCGCGAGAGAACACTCACCGGCACGCAACGCCTGCGCCGCGAGGTGAAGCGCGACCAGGGACGACGAACACGCCGTGTCCACAGTGACCGCGGGCCCTTCGAAACCGAACGCGTAGGCGACCCGGCCGGACACGACACTGGCCGCGTTGCCCGTGGCCAGATATCCCTCGCCGATCTGTGGCATCCCGGCCAGCAGGGTTCCGTAGTCCTGTCCGTTGGTTCCGGCGAATACCCCGGTATCGGTGCCCCGCAACGAGGTGGGGTCGATTCCGGCGCGTTCGACGGTCTCCCACGCGACCTCCAGCAGGAGCCTCTGCTGCGGGTCCATCGCCAGGGCTTCGCGCGGGGAGATGCCGAAGAACTCGGCGTCGAACCGGTCGAGGTCGCGAAGGAAGCCACCCTCCCGCACATAGGACGTGCCTGTGCGCTCGGGATCGGCGTCGTAGAGCGCATCGATGTCCCAGCCGCGGCCGTCCGGGAAGCCACCGACCGCGTCGCGGCCATGGGACACCAGGTCCCACAGGTCTTCCGGCGAGCGTACATCCCCGGCGAATCGACAGCCCATGGCCACGATCACCACCGGGTCGTCGTCGAGCCGTGGCCGTGTGGCCGCGGGCTCGCGCTTGTCGGTCGTCGCGCCACCCAGTTCCTTGAACAGGAGCTGTGCCAACGATTCCGGGGTCGGATGGTCGAAGACGAGAGTGGCGGGCAATCGCAGACCGGTGGCCGCGCCAAGCCGGTTGCGCAGCTCCACCGAGGTCAGCGAGTCGAAGCCCAGTTCGGCGAACGCGCGCTCGGGATCGATCGCGGTGGCGGACCCATGACCCAGCACCGCCGCCGAGTGCGCACGAACGAGTTCCAGCAACGCCTCCACGCTGGAGCCGACGGGCCGTGCCGTGGCGGCCGGACGACGGGTCGGCACGAGGCCACGCAGCAACGTGGGCGCGGTGTCCGCGTGCAACGCCGAGGCATCCAGGCGCAGTGGGATGTACGTGGCTTCACCGTCACGCAGGGCCGCGTCGAACAACGCGAGAGCGTCCTTCGTGGACAGAGCCCCCACGCCGGATCGTTCCATGCGGCGCGTGTCAGTGTGGTCGAGATGGCCGGTGAGGCCGCTGCGTTCAGCCCACAGGCCCCAGGCCAACGAGGTGGCGGGCAGCCCCAGCGCGCGGCGGCGGTGCGCCAACGCGTCGAGGGCACTGTTCGCGGCGGCGTAGTTGCCTTGCCCCGCCCCACCGAACACTCCTGCCGCAGAAGAGAACATGACGAACGCGGCGAGATCCATGTGCTCGGTGAGGTCGTGCAGGGCCATCGCGCCATCGACCTTGGGTCGCAGCACAGTGTCCAGGCGCTCCGCGGTGAGCGCGCCGACCAGACCGTCGTCGAGCACACCAGCGGCATGGACGACCGCCGTGAGCGGGTGAGCGGCGGGGATGGCGGCGAGCACGGCCGCCAAGGCGACCCGATCGGCGACATCACAGGCGACGATGTCCACGGTGGCGCCGAGATCGGCCAGCTCGTCGGTCTCAGGGGTGGCGCCACCACGGCTGATCAACAGGAGGTGGCGGATTCCGTGTGTGCGCACCAGATGCCGGGCGAGTCGAACGCCGAGCGTGCCGGTCCCACCGGTGATCAGCACGGTGCCCGCCGGGTTGAGCGGAGCGGGCACGGTGAGCACCAGCTTGCCGACGTGCTTGGCCTGGCTCAGGAATCGCAGCGCCGATCGGGCGTCCCGCAGGTCCCAGGGACGGACCGGCAGCGAACGCAACTCGTCACGCTCGATCGCGCCGACGATCTCCCGCAGCACGTGGCCCATGCGCTCGGGACCGGCTTCGGCGAGGTCGTAGGCCCGATAGGCCACATCCGGGTGTTGGTCCGCGACAGTGTCCGCGTCCCGGATGTCGGTCTTGCCCATCTCCAGGAACCGACCACCACGCGGCAACAACCGCAACGACGCGTCAACGAACTCACCCGCCAACGAGTCCAACA
>JALZNB010000397.1 GCA_030857905.1 Actinomycetota bacterium | reverse complement strand
CGCCGGACCTGCTCGATGTCGTGCGGGGTGGTGAACACGATGTCGGCCGAGGCCGCCGCCAGCCGGTACGGGATGGTGGCGTGGGCCAGGGCGACCACCAGCGGTTGACCCTGCGGCGGGCGCGGGGTGATGGACGGGCCCCGGACGGAGAAGTGCTCGCCGACGAAGTCGATGTAGTGCACCTTGTCCCGGTCGATGAAGCGTCCGGTGGCCGTGTCGCGGATCTCCGCGTCGTCCTCCCAGCTGTCCCACAACCGCCGCACCACCTCCACGACGTCACCCGCCTCGGCGAACAGCTCACCGAGCAACCGCTGTCCCTCCGGGCCGGACTTGTCGCGAAAGAGCACGTCGGGCAGGTCGCGGCGACCGAAGTGGCGATCCTCGGCCGCACGGCCGGACGCCTGCACCCGCCAACCGGCCCGACCGCCGCTGACGTAGTCCAGGGTCGCGATCGCCTTCGCGATGTGGAACGGCTCGGTGTGGGTCACCGTCACGGTGGGAACCAGACCGATGTGCCTGGTGAGAGGGGCGACCCTGGCGGCGATCAAGTGTGCGTCCAGCCGACCGCGCAACAGATCTGCCCGCTCGTCCGGCCAGTCCTGAGTGGACTGGAGGTCGAAGGAGTCCTCGATGGTGAGGAAGTCGAGCAGGCCATGCTCGGCCTCACGGGCCAGATCGGCCCAATACCCCGCGGTGAACACCTCACCGGGGCGGGCCCCCGGCGAACGCCACGCGGCCGGATGCCAACCCGCGCCGTCGAGGGCGACGGCGAGATGCAACGGGGGAACAGGCATCGGGGCCTCCTGGCTGCTCGCGCGAATTCGGTGAACCCTTCCTCCCTACGGGCGCACCGATACCTCGTCAACGTCGTGGCCCGGAATCCCACAAACCGAGAAACCCAGTGCCCGACCCGAGATTCGTCCGGTCAAGCATGATCATGACGGCACCATCGACGACACCGCTGCCAGGACCTGTCCCACCCTCGTCGGACAGGTCCTGGCAGCGGCGGGCCAGGACCTCAGAGGCGGCGTAGGACAGCGACCACCTTGCCCAGAATGGTGGCCTCGTCACCCGGAATGGGCTCGTACGCGTCGTTGTGCGGCATCAGCCAGACGTGCCCGTCGTCGCGGCGCTTGAACGTCTTCACCGTCGCCTCGCCGTCGATCATCGCGGCGACGATGTCCCCGTTGTCGGCGGTCGGCTGCTGGCGGACCACGACCCAGTCGTCGTCCGCGATCGCCGCGTTGATCATCGAATCGCCCGCGACCTTCAGCATGAACAGCGAGCCCTCGCCGACGATCTCCTTCGGCAGCGGGAACACTTCCTCGATGGCCTGCTCGGCCAGGATGGGCCCACCGGCGGCGATCCGGCCGACGACCGGCACATAGGTCGGCCGCGGCCCCTGCTCCTCGCGCTCGATGATGACCGGCGCGATCTGCTCGCCGCGAAGCTGGGCCGGTGTCGCGTCGGCGGGCAGCACCCCGATCGCGCGCGGCCGGTTCGGGTCGCGGCGCAGGTAACCCTTCTCCTCCAGTGCGCGGAGCTGGTAGGCGACCGAGGACGTCGAGGTCAGCCCGACCGCCTCACCGATCTCGCGGACACTGGGCGGGTAGCCCAGGCGCTGCACCCAGGACCGGATGACCTCAAGGACCTGGCGTTGACGCTGGGGCAGCTCGTTGCCGTCGGCGGTCTGCTCCAGCGCCGGAAAGCTGCGCACGTTGCCGCCCGGTTGGGGCTTGCCCTTCTGTGCCCCTGCGGGCTTGCGACCACTCGTGCCTGCCACTGCGCTGCCTCCCTGCGAAAACCCCGTTGGTGACGCGCGCGGGCGCGCACCGAATGGGGTCGATCCACCTCGATCATGTCCGGTGTCGACGGTAGCCCGCCGACCTGCGGAGATCAAACACCTGTTCGAGCGACACGCCGGAGTGGTCTCGATTTTACCGGGCTCAGGTGGTACACATTCGCACGGACGTTCGATCGAACGCGAGTTCGAGGAGGTGGCGATGGCGACCGTACTTGTGTCGACGTCGACCGAGCGGGAGGCGATCCGGTCTTCGCAGGTGGCGGCACCCGTCAAGCCGGTCTACCGGCCGGTTCGGCGACCTGAGCCCCGGCCCTGTCCGCCCGGCCGCTGGCGGGTCGTCACGGTCGCCCGGGCCGCCGCGCCGCCGGAGTGCGAGCCTCGCCGGTCGCCGATACCGGTCGCCGTCCTTCTGGGCGTCGCGGTGATCGTCGCCCTCGTCGTCTACGGGCTCGGCGCCTTCGCGGGTTCCATGGTCGCGCGCCCTGATGTCCCGGAGACCACGACCGTGGTCCGGGTGGCGCAGGGCGAGACACTGTCCGAACTGGCCACCCGGATGGCGCCGGACAGCGACGTTTCCGCTGTGGTGGCGAAAATTCGCGAACTGAATGGACTGTCGAACGCCACTGTCCGGGTGGGACAGGCGCTCACGGTTCCGGTCGCCGCCCAGGCGGGCTGAGTTGTTCGAGAAACGGATAATCGCGCCTTGTCGGTGATCTTGGTGTGACGATGGTCATCCGACAGGAGTCGACGTGGCCGATGTGGGCTGAATGGTCGAGCGCGGCGCCGCCGAGGCGGCCGTGCGGCTGCCCGTCGAACAGAGTTCCTTCGCATCCTCGCGGCCGCCTCGCGCCGCGAAGCGACTGCGGTGCGCACCCGACGGACCGGCCGGAATGTTGCTCCGAGGCCCTGCGTTGTCACCAGGGCGAGCAGGCCGCGCGCAGGGCGCGTAGGCGGCCGGAGCCCGGCCGGATTAGTCCGAAAGTGTGACACGCCCGGAGTCGCTCCTGACTTGCGTCAGATAGCGGCGACGCATAAGTTCAACCCCAACATCTAGTAGGCGCACCACGGTAGTTCGTCCACAGGTTGGGGTGGGTTATCCACCGACCGTCGGCGTCCCATCCAGTTTTCCATCATCGGGCGTGGTGACGCGCGTGGGCTGTTGGGGTGCGCTGGATGTTCGTGAACGAGGGGAGTTGGTCCGGATGCGTTGCCCGTTCTGTCGGCACTCCGACTCCCGGGTCGTCGACTCGCGAGAGGTCGACGACGGGCAGGGAATCCGGCGCAGACGGTCCTGTTCGGACTGTGGCAGGCGGTTCACCACAGTGGAGGAGGCGGTCCTCGCCGTGGTCAAGCGCTCCGGCGTGACCGAACCGTTCAGCCGCGACAAGGTCGTGCGCGGCGTGCAACGCGCCTGCCAGGGCAGGCCGGTCGACGAAGACCAGCTCAAGCAGTTGGCGCAACGGGTCGAAGAGACCATCCGGGCCACCGGTCGCAGCGCCGAGATCCCGAGCCACGAGGTCGGCCTGGCCATCCTCGGCCCCCTGCGGGAACTGGACGAGGTCGCGTACCTGCGCTTCGCGAGCGTGTATCGATCCTTCTCCTCGGTCGAGGACTTCGAAAAGGAGATCGCGGACCTGCGGGCCGCGATCGCGGACAAGGCCGCGGATGAGTAACCGCAAGACGCGACGCCGAGCGGCGTCGCGCCGTCCCCGCGTCGGGGATCGGCAGCACCACCAGCACACGCCGCATCGGACGGGCAGCCCGGACGTGGCAGCACCACCACAGACCAGCGATGAGGAAGAGGGACCGGGCATGACCGATACCGTCGAAACCGCGACGGCGGGCGGCCGCACACAGCACGACGGCTCGCGTGGCATCCAGGTGAACCGGGTGTACACCACACCGGGCGTGCACCCCTACGACGAGGTGACCTGGGAGCACCGCGACGTCGTCATGACCAATTGGCGCGACGGCACGGTGAACTTCGAGCAGCGCGGCGTCGAGTTCCCCGACTCCTGGTCGGTCAACGCGACGAACATCGTCACCAGCAAGTACTTCCGCGGCGCCGTGGGCACCCCGGTGCGCGAGCACTCGCTGCGCCAACTCATCGACCGCGTGGTGAAGTCCTATGTGGCCTCGGGCGACGAGCACGGCTACTTCGGCTCGCCGGAGGACAAGGAGATCTTCGAGCACGAGCTGACCTGGATGCTGCTGCACCAGGTGTTCAGCTTCAACTCGCCGGTCTGGTTCAACGTCGGAACCAGCTCCCCCCAACAGGTCTCGGCGTGTTTCATCCTTTCGGTCGATGACACGATGGACTCGATCCTCAACTGGTACAAGGAAGAGGGGCTGATCTTCAAGGGCGGCTCCGGCGCGGGCCTGAACCTCTCCCGCATCCGTTCGTCCAAGGAGTTGCTGTCCTCCGGCGGCACCGCGTCCGGCCCGGTGTCGTTCATGCGCGGCGCCGACGCCTCCGCGGGCACCATCAAGTCCGGCGGCGCCACCCGGCGCGCGGCGAAGATGGTCGTGCTCGACGTGGACCACCCCGACGTCGGCGAGTTCATCGAGACCAAGGCGCGCGAGGAGAACAAGATCCGCGTCCTTCGCGACGCTGGCTTCGACATGGACCTCGGCGGGTCCGACATCACCTCGGTGCAGTACCAGAACGCCAACAACTCGATCCGTGTCTCGGACGAGTTCATGCGGTCGGTCGAGAACGACAAGGAGTTCGGCCTCCGGTCGCGGACCACGGGCGAGGTCATCGATACCGTCGAGGCCAAGAAGCTGTTCCGCAAGCTCGCCCAGGCGGCGTGGGACTGCGCCGACCCCGGCATCCAGTACGACGACACGATCAACGACTGGCACACCTGTCCCGAGTCGGGCCGGATCACCGCGTCCAACCCGTGCTCGGAGTACATGCACCTCGACAATTCGAGTTGCAACCTGGCTTCGCTGAACCTGATGAAGTTCGTCAGCGACGACGGTGTGTTCCAGGCGGACAAGTTCGTCAAGGCCGTCGAGATCGTCATCACCGCGATGGACATCTCGATCTGCTTCGCCGACTTCCCGACCGAGCCGATCGCCGAGACCACCCGCAAGTTCCGCCAGCTCGGCATCGGCTACGCCAACCTCGGCGCGCTGCTGATGGCCACCGGCCACGCGTACGACTCCGAGGGCGGTCGCACGCTCGCCGCGTCCATCACCTCTCTGATGAACGCCACCGCCTACCGGCGCTCCGCCGAACTCGCGGGCGTCGTCGGCCAGTACGAGGGCTACGCCCGCAACGCCGACGCGCACCAGAAGGTCATGCGCAAGCACGCGGCGGCCAACGACATGATCCGCACGTACCACGCGAACGACGCCGCCGTGCAGCGCATCGCGACCCGTGAATGGCAGTCGGCCCTGGAGATCGGTGCCCGCGACGGCTGGCGCAACGCGCAGGCGAGTGTGTTGGCACCCACGGGAACCATCGGTTTGATGATGGACTGCGACACCACCGGCATCGAGCCCGACCTCGCCCTGATCAAGTTCAAGAAGCTGGTCGGCGGCGGTTCCATGCAGATCGTCAACCAGACGGTGCCGCGTGCGCTGAAGTCCCTGGGCTATCAGGACGAGCAGGTCGAGGCGATCGTCGAGTACATCGCCGAGCACGGCAACGTCGTCGACGCGCCGAGCCTGCGCAAGGAGCACTACGACGTCTTCGACTGTGCCATGGGTGAGCGTTCCATCGCGCCGATGGGGCACGTCCGGATGATGGCCGCGGTCCAGCCGTTCATCTCCGGCGCCATCTCCAAGACGGTCAACATGCCGGAGGCGGCGACCGTCGAGGACGTCGAGGAGATCTACTTCCAGGGTTGGAAGCTCGGCCTCAAGGCGCTGGCGATCTATCGCGACAACTGCAAGGTCGGCCAGCCCCTGTCGGCGGGCAAGGGTGCCAACAACGGCGCCAAGGCCGAGCCAGAGAAGATCATCGAGTACAAGCCGGTCCGCAAGCGTCTGCCCAAGAAGCGCCCGTCTCAGACGGTGTCGTTCACTGTCGGCGGCGCCGAGGGCTACCTGCACGCCGGTTCCTACCCGGATGACGGCCTCGGCGAGATCTTCGTCAAGCTCGGCAAGCAGGGTTCGACGCTCGCCGGTGTGATGGACGCGTTCTCCATGTCCATCTCGGTGGGCTTGCAGTACGGCATCCCGCTGGAGTTCTACGTCTCGAAGTTCCAGAACCTGCGCTTCGAGCCCGCGGGCATGACCGACGACCCGGACGTCCGCATCGCGACCAGCGTCCTGGACTACCTGTTCCGCAGGCTCGCCCTGGACTACCTGCCCTATGAGAAGCGGGCCCAACTGGGCGTTTTCACCGCCGACGAGCGCACGGCCCAGGTCACCGCCGACTACAGTGGACAGTCCGATGTGGACCTCGAAGGTCTGCGCACGTCGGTCGACGCGACGCCGCGCGCGACGATCGAGGCCGCCGCGCCCAAGGCGGAGGCGCACAGCTCGACCGAGTTGCTGGAACTGCACCTGGGCAAGGCCGCCGACGCCCCCCTGTGCATGAC
>JALZNB010000369.1 GCA_030857905.1 Actinomycetota bacterium | reverse complement strand
CCTTCTCGTAGCTGCCGTCGCTCGCGGCTTCGGTCAGCGTGGTGTTGATGAACTCACAGAACTTGACGTCGCCCTTCTTGATGCCGATGCCGTACGGCTCCTTGGTGAAGGACTTGCCGACGAGCTTGAACTCGCCCTTGCTGCCGTCGATGAGCCCGAGCAGGATCACGTTGTCCGTGGTCACGGCCTGGACCTGGCCGTTGCGCAGGGCGTCGGCGCACTTGGAGTAGACGTCGAAGAGAACCAGGTTCTCCGGGGCGACGTACTTCTTGATCTCCTCGGCGGGGGTGGACCCGGTGACCGAGCAGACCTTGACGTTCTCGGCCTTGAGCGAGTCGGGTCCGGCGATGTTCGAGTCCTTGGCGACCATCAGGTCCTGGCCCGCCTCGTAGTACGGGCCGGCGAACGTGATGCGCTCCTTGCGCTTGGCGTTGATGGTGTAGGTGGCGGCGACCAGGTCGACCTTGCCCTGTTCGAGGACCTCCTCGCGGACCTTCGACGGGGTCTCCACCCACTCGATCTTGTCCGCGGGCACGCCGAGCTTGGCCGCGATGATCTTGGCGATCTCCACGTCGAAGCCGGTGGGCTTGTTGTCCAGGCCCTTGAGCCCGAACAGCGGCTGGTCGAACTTGGTGCCGATCTTGATCTTGCCAGCCGACTGCAGGGAGGCCATGGTGGTCCCCGCCTCGAACTTGGCTTCGGTGTTCACCGCTGGGGTGCCGCCGCTGGAGTTGGTGGACTCCCCGCACGCGGTCATCGACAGGGTGAGCGCGGCGGTCGCGGCGCCGATGACGAGGCCCCGGAGTCGCATGGGTGCTCCTTCATTTCGTTCGTCCCGCCGGTCGCTGCTGCGCCCGCGCGGATGGATGATCTGACCTCAGTGGCTCAGGATCTTGCCAAGGAAGTCCCGTGCCCGGTCGGACGTGGGCGCGGTGAAGAACGTGTCCGGTGTGCTGTCCTCGACGATTTCGCCGTCCGACATGAAGATCACCCGATTGGCTGCCTTTCTGGCGAAGCCCATCTCGTGGGTGACCACCAGCATCGTCATGCCCTCACCGGCGAGGGTGGTCATCACGTCGAGGACTTCCTGGACCATTTCCGGGTCGAGGGCCGATGTGGGCTCGTCGAAGAGCATCACCTTCGGCTTCATCGCCAGAGCCCTGGCGATCGCGGCCCGCTGCTGCTGGCCGCCGGAGAGCTGCGCCGGGTACTTGTCGGCCTGGTTGGCGATACCGACGCGCTCGAGCAGCTCCATCGCGGTGCGGTTGGCCTCGGCCGAGGACAGCTTGCGCACCTTCATCGGGGCGAGGGTGACGTTCTCGGCGATGGTCTTGTGGGCGAACAGGTTGAACGACTGGAACACCATGCCGACATCGGCACGCAGCCTGGCGAGTTCCTTGCCCTCGTCGGGAAGGGGCTTGCCGTCCACCTCGATGACGCCGGAGTTGATCGGTTCCAGCCGGTTGATCGCCCGGCACAGGGTCGACTTGCCGGAACCGGACGGGCCGAGAACGACGACCACCTGGCCCCTGGGGACTTCGAGGTCGATGTCCTTGAGCACGTGCAGCGGTCCGAAGAACTTGTCCACCCCCTCCATCCGGATCATCGGGGGAGCGGGAGTCGGGGCGGTCATGTGTCGGTCCTCCACGATCGCGGTCGTGATGATGGGTCGCGGTCGGCGGGCGCGATGGCGGAAACTTACTCCGACCCGCGCCGAAGTCCATGACCTTTGAGCAACACTTAGGGTTGCAACTGTGTCACACAGGCACCTGGGGAACCGGAGGACACGCGTGCGGGTGCTGTTGGTGGAAGACGACGATCGGGTGGCCGAGGCGCTGATCCCGGCCCTGGCCCGGCGTGGGCTGGCGATCAGACGGCTGGCCTCCGGCGCCGGAGTGCTCGACCTCGTGCACGACGTCGACGTGGTGCTGCTCGACCTCGGACTGCCGGACATCGACGGGATCGTCCTGTGTCGACAGGTCCGCGCGAGCAGCGACGTGGCGATCATCGTGGTCTCGGCGCGCGGCGAGGTCGACGACCGCATCCTGGGGCTGCGCGCGGGCGCTGACGACTACCTGGTGAAGCCCTACGACGTGAACGAGTTGGTGGCCAGGGTGCACGCGGTGCACCGGCGCAAATCCCCCGGTCCGAGCGGCTCGGCGTCGACCGGTGTCGCCGAGGTCGGTGACGTGCGGATGGACTTCGACCGGCACGAGGTCACTGTGGACGGTGCGGCGGTGTCGCTGTCGCGCAAGGAGTTCCACGTGTTCGCGTTGATCGTGAAGGCCAAGGGCGCGGTCTGCACCCGAGAACACATCCTGGCGGAAGTGTGGGGTCGAGCAGGGGCCGCGGAGAACCGCTCGCTGGACGTGCATGTGGCTACGCTGCGTACCAAGCTCGGTAGACCCGCACTGATCGAGACCGTGCGCGGAGTCGGGTACCGGCTGGCGAACCAGCCGGGTGGAATGGACTGACGGGGGAGTTGTGCGCAGCAGGCTGCTGGGGATGGTGTGGTTCCTGGTCGCGTTGCTGGTACTCGGGCTCGGCTTCCCGTTGGCGCTGACGGTGGCGAGCAGCGAGCAACAGCGGTTGTTCGTCGACCGACTGACCGACACGACCCGTTTCGCCGCCGCGGCGCAGCGGCCGTTGACCGAAGAACGCCCGGCATCGATGCACGACGAGTTGCGCCGCTACGCGGAGCTGTACGGCGGCAACGTCGTCATCGTCGACCAGGACGGCAACCAGGCGATCAGTTCCGGCCCGATCTACAGTCCGCCCCCCTTCGATCTCGACGCCCGAGAGGTCCGCGAGCCGTTGGATGCCGCGCTGGCGGGCAGGCGCCCACAGGCAGGCCCCCTGCTGCTGCCGTGGAACGACCGGCCGCTCGTGCTCGCAGCGCCTGTCCTGGTCGACGGTGACGTGCGTGGCGCGGTGGTGTCGTGGTCGCCGACCGACCGCAGTCGCGCGCGAATGCTGTGGTTGTGGCTGTTCATCGGCGCGGGCAGCCTGCTCGCGTTCGGATTGGCGCTACTGCTCGCCGTGCCGGTCATCCAGTGGATTCTGCGGCCGGTGCGCAGACTCGACGAGGCGACCGGGTCACTGGTCGCCGCGGTGGTCAGCGGGCGGGCCGCCGAACAGGTCGGCGGCGAGTACGGGCCCCCTGAGCTGCGCAAGCTCGGCCGGTCGTTCGATCAGATGGCCGCGAGCGTCGGCGACGCGCTGGCCGCCCAGCGCGCCTTCGTCGCCGACGCCTCCCACCAACTGCGCAACCCGCTGACCGCGCTGAAACTGCGACTGGTCAACCTGGAAGGACACGTCGACGCCGACGCCGACATCCACCGCGAGGCCGCCTCCGCCGAGGCCGACCGGCTCAACCAGATCCTCGACGAACTGCAGGCCATGGCC
>JALZNB010000320.1 GCA_030857905.1 Actinomycetota bacterium | reverse complement strand
GGCCAGGTATCCGACATCCCCGAGCCGGGCGTGGGCGTACCGGTTCACCCAGGCCGAGGTCGGCGGAAGCTGGACGTGCACCAGACCGACGACCTGGTCGTTCCGTTCGGCCAGCCACACCGAGGGTTCGCTGAGGCCGAACAGGTAGGTCAACTGGTTGCGCAGGACTTCCGCGGTCTCGGGGCGTGGGGTGACCTTGCCGAATGGCGCGTCGTAGCGCACGACCTCCAGGTTCAGCTCGACCGCGACGTCCAGGTCGGCCGGGGTCGCCGGACGGATTCGGACGTCGGTTTCCGCAGGTGGGGATGGTCTGCCCGCCGTGCGTATCGCCAGCACGTTGACGGGGACGAAGCCACGGTGGACCAGCGCGAGCACGGCTTCGGTGTCCCGGCTCGGCAACTCGACGACCGCCGCGCTGTCGGTGTCGCCCGCCGTCGAGTCGATGCCGTCGAGCCACTGGTCGAGTACATCGCCGAGGACAGCGGCTCGGTCCGGCCCGGCGAATCGGACATCGAGGCTGTGTCGCCGGGTGGCGTCCCACGTTCGTGCCGCGGTGTCGGGGGCGGCTTCGGTGTACGCGGCGATCGCGACCGCGGATGACCCGTCGCGCTCGGCGACAAGCATCACGCCGGTGAGCGGAATCGGTTCCGCGACGAGCGCGTCGACGGCGGAGACGCGAGCGATGTGCGCGGCGTTGACCGCATCCGGTTTCACCCTGTCATCCAAGCTCACGCCGGTCGGACCCGGATGCGCACCAATGCGGAGAACTGGGTGATCGGGGGTTCTCTTTTCGGGAGTCGTGACTGCCGCCTGTAATCACGACACGTGCCTCTTTCGCCTGATCGGGGTACAGTAAACGGGCCGTCGGGGGACTCGTCTTGTCCGGGGGTGGCGACACCGAGGCCACCCGCGGCACTCCGAGGAGGTTGGATGTCGGACCACTCTGGCGGGGCCGAACCGGGCTTGGCGCCGCCACTGCGGCGACCGCGAACCCAGCCGCCCACCGAGGAGTCCGCGCCGAACCGCCGGTTCCTCGCGTTCTCCATCCTGGTGCTGGTCTCCAGTCTCGTCGCGGCGGCCGCGGTGTCCTGGTGGCTGCCGCAGCCCGAGCCGCAGATGATCTGGGTGGGTCTGCTGCTCGCACTGGGCTTCCTGCTCGCCGAGCAACTCGCGATCAACATCGACGTCCGCAGCGGTGTCTCGTGGTCGATCTCGTTCAGTGAGATCCCGCTTGTCATCGGGTTGTTCGTGGCGCCGTTCGAGGTCGTGCTCGCCGCGCACCTGATCGCGGGTGTCGGCACGCTGATGGTGCGAGGTGTGCAAGACCGCATCCTCTACAACGCGGGTGCGATGGTTCTGGAGATCTGTAGCGCCTTCGCGGTGGCCACCTGGATCAACAACGGCCTCGCCGGAGCAGGCCCGGTCTGGACGGGTGCGCTCGCCGGGGCCTTGGCCGCACCGCTGTCGAGCACCCTGCTGGCGCTGGTCTGCGTCCGTATCCTCGGTCGCAGGATGCGCGTCGGCGCCGCCGTCCGCCTCGTGCTGCGCACACTGGTGCTCGGCCTGGTCAACGCCTCGACCGGCGTGGTGGGTTACCAGGTCGTCGTCCACGCCGAAGCGGGCTGGCCGCTGCTCGTACTCGCCCTCGGCGGGCTTTCCGCGCTGTACCTCGCCTATTCCGGGATGCTGCGCGAACAGCGCGACCTCGAAGCTCTGTCCGAGGTCAGTCTCATCGTCGCGCGGGCGGGGCACCAAGCCGCAGCTCGTCCGTGCCTCGGCCTCACCCCCTCGGCCGACACCGCGGAGTCCGGTGCGAGCGAGGAATGGCAGCTCATCGCCGATCGGATCAAGGACCAGCTCGGCGCGGCCCGTGTGGTGTTGCTACTGCGCTTGTAACCGGACCACCCGCTCTACACGGTCGTGTCCGGTGTGGATCTCCCCGTCGAACCGGAGGGTGCCGACGCGCAAGACGTGTTGCTGTCGCTGTCCGGCTCGGACGTGCGTCACGTCCGCGGCGGCGACGCGGCCCCGGACGTGCGGCAGGCGCTCATGCGTCGAGGGGCGAGCGAGGCGCTGGTCATCCCGCTGCGCAGCGCCGACCACCTGCTCGGTGTCGTCGAGGCGCACGACAAGCTGTCGCGCTGGCGCGGCTTCGGCCAGGCCGACGTCCGATTGATCGGCACGATGGCCAGCCACCTCGCCACCGCGATGGACAACCGCCGCCTGCTCGCCACACTGCGTCACGACGCCTACCACGACCCGCTGACCGGCCTGCTCAACCGGCCCGGCTTCCGGCGGATGGCCACCGATCCGCTCGGCGAGCAGCCGGATTCCGCCGTGCTGCGAATCGACTTGGACGTGCTCTCCACCGTCAGCGACGCGCTCGGCTACGAGTGGAGCGACCGGATGGTGGTCGCCGCGGGCAAGCGTCTGCGCGCCGCCCTGGGCCCCGACGTCCCGCTGGCCCGACTCGAAGGCGGTGCGTTCGCCGTCCTGTTGGTGGACACCGACACCGACCGGGCCCACGTCGTCGCCGAACGGTTGCGCGCCGAACTCGCCGCGTCGTACCCGGTCGACCGACTCACGGTCGAAGCCAGTTCGGTTGTCGGCTACTCCACTCCGAATTCCGGCGACGCGCAGACCCAGGTGCTCGAACTCGACGTCGACACGCTGCTGCAACGCGCCGACGTCGCACTGCGCGCGGCCCGCTCCAGCGGCGACAACGTGCGCGCCTACCTGCCGACGATGGGCCAGATCTTCCTGCGTCGCTTCCAGTTGGTCACCCAGTTCCGTCAGGCGCTGGAGACCGGCCAGGTCAAGGTGCACTACCAGCCCAAGGTCGCCCTCCCGAGCCGTCAAGTGCTCGGCGTCGAAGCGCTCGTGCGCTGGCGCCACCCCGAGTTCGGCAGGCTCGACCCGGACGAGTTCGTGCCTGCCGTCGAAGCCGCGGGCCTGGTCGACGCGCTCACCGATTTCGTGATGGACCAGTCGCTGATCAGGGTCCGCAAGTGGATGGACCGCGGTCTGCGCATCTCCGCCGCGGTCAACCTGTCCGTGCGCAGCCTCGACAACGCGGCCTTCCCCGACCGGGTCGCCGAGGCCCTGGACCTGCACGGCGTGCCGCCGGAACTGCTGACGCTCGAACTGACCGAGTCCGGCGTCATGGCCGACCCGGCGCGCGCCCTGCCCGTCCTGCGGCGGCTGCACGCCCTCGGGGTCGTGCTCGCCGTGGACGACTTCGGCACCGGCTACTCGTCGCTGGCCTACCTGCGACAGCTCCCGGTCGACGAAGTCAAGATCGACAAGAGTTTCGTGCTCGGCATGGGCACCGACCTCGGCGACCTCGCCGTCGTCCGCTCCATCGTCGAACTCGGCCACTCGCTCGGGCTGACCGTCGTCGCCGAAGGCGTCGAGGACGACGTCGCCAGGGACCAGCTCACGGCCATGGGCTGCGATGTCGCCCAGGGCTACCTGATCTCCCGGCCGCTCTCGGAAAGCAGGCTCGAAGCCTGGCTCCAGGCCCGAACGACGCAGGCCAGAGGGATGCGCGACGAGACCGTGCTGACCCTGCTCACGTAACGGGGACCCCCGTTTCGGGGGCACCCGACGGATGTGTAAAGTTACCCGCGTCCGCAAGGACGAGGCCCCTTTAGCTCAGTCGGCAGAGCGTCTCCATGGTAAGGAGAAGGTCTACGGTTCGATTCCGTAAAGGGGCTCGACTGATCGGCCGCGCTGCACCGGGAACGATTGTGGTGTGGTGCGGCTTGATCCATGTCGAAGCGGTGTAGCTCAGTCGGTAGAGCAAGCGACTCATAATCGCTGTGTCGCCGGTTCAAGTCCGGCCATCGCTACACGGATGGGTGGCGTGTGTCTTCGTGCTTCGCACGAAGACCGGATCCGTTTCGCGTTGTTTTGGGGGCGGCGCCCCCAAGCCCCACCCCGGGGGCGCGCCCCCGGACCCCCGGCCAGGTTGGCGGGGTGCAGGATTTGGATCTGCCCCACTGGTTGACGTTTGATGGTGGGACGGATTATTGGGTCTGCCTCGACCGGTTCGCGGTGGTGGTGGGCTGAGAGTTTGCCTCCGGAATGTGGTCCGGTGGGTGATGTTGTCGGGAGTGGCTTTCGCCGGTCCTGTTGATGTGAGAGAGGTTTGGCTGTGGCTTCTACCGACGTGCGACCGAAGATCACGCTGGCGTGCGAGAGCTGCAAACACCGCAACTACATCACCAAGAAGAACCGGCGCAACGACCCGGACCGTCTGGAGATGAAGAAGTTCTGCTCGAACTGCGGTTCGCACCAGCTCCACAAGGAAACTCGCTGACCCGAACGTGTCCGCGGTCCGCTGCTCGGTGAGCGCGGATCCGGTGTGGGTCAGGCACTGCTGACCAAGCGTGTCCTGTTGTACCTGGAGGCCGTTCCACCGCTGGTGGAGCGGCCTTTCCGGGTTTTCGATCAGGTACGGCGCCGGGTAACCTGCCACCGTGCCACTTGACCAGTCGTTCGTCGGCCGCTCGTATCCGCCATCGCCGGAGTACGAGGTGAGCCGGGAGAAGATCAGGGAGTTCGCCGACGCGATCGGTGACCCGAATCCGGTCTACCGCGACCCGGCCGCCGCGCGCGCCGCGGGCCACCCCGACGTGATCGCGCCGCCGACGTTCACCACGATCATCAACCTCGCCGCGATCAACACGATCGTCACCGACCCGGAACTCGGCCTCGACTACAGCCGCATGGTCCACGGCGACCAGAGCTTCACCTACCACCGGTCCGTCGTGGCCGGTGACCGGCTGGTCATCACCAGCCACGTCGACAACATCATGAGCCGCGCGGGCAACGACTTCATCTCCCTGCGCGCCGAGATCGTCGACACCGAGGGCGCCCCGGTGATCACCGCCAAAGCGCGACTCGTCGTCCGCGACGCCGAGGAGGCAGACGCGTGAACATCGCCGTGGGAGACCCGCTGCCCCCCATCGAAGTCCACATCACCCGAGCCGACCTCGTCCGCTACGCGGGCGCGGCGATGGACTTCAACCCGATCCACTGGAACGAGCGCTTCGCCCGCGAGGTGGGCCTGCCCGACGTCATCGCGCACGGAATGCTCACGATGGCGGTGGCGTCCCGTGTCGTGACGGACTGGGGCGTCGGCGAACTCGTCGACTACAGCTCGCGGTTCACCCGCCCGGTCGTGGTGCCCAACGACGACAAGGGCGCGCTACTGGAGGTGTCCGGCACCGTCGGCGCGATCAACGACGACGGCACGATCCGCGTCGACCTCTCGGCTCGGTTCGACGGCAAGACCGTTCTGGGCAAGGCCGTCGCGGTCGTTCGGCCGTAACTCGATGGAGTGAACGTCGCCGCACGCGCGGCGACAGTTGCCGGTTGCCTCCCACACACGAACAGGGCTTATCCCGTTTGTGTGTGGGGGCCTCGCCGGACCACCTGCACGGCGTTCATCTAGATTCCATCCGTGACGGCTACTGACCTCATCTCCTTCGCCCGTGGTGCCCCCTCCCTCGACATCGTCGACGTCGAGGGCCTCAAAGCCGCCGCGGACGCCGCACTCACCACCGACCCCGGCGGCGCGCTGGCCTACGGCACCGCCATCGGCTACGTCCCGCTGCGCAAGTACCTCGCCGACCTGCACGGTGTGCCCGTCGAGCAGGTGTTGGTCACCAACGGCTCCATGCAGGCGGACGCGTTCCTCTTCGACGAACTGGTCGAGACGGGCAGGCCGGTCGTCGTCGAACGCCCCACCTACGACCGCACCCTCCTGGGCCTGCGCGAGCGCGCGGCCGACGTGCGTCCGGTGTCGCTCGACGTCGACGGCATCGACACCGACGAGCTGGCCAAGCTGCTCGAAGAGGGCCTGCGCCCGACCTTCGCGCACATCATCCCCAACTTTCAGAACCCGGCCGGGTACACGCTGAGCCTGGCGCGCCGCGAGCGCCTGCTCGAACTGGCCGAGCAGTACGACTTCACGATCTTCGAGGACGACCCGTACGTGCGGGTCCGGTTCGCCGGTACGGCGCTGCCGAGCATGCTCGAACTCGACAAGGGTCGCGGCCGCGTCGTGTACGCCAGCTCGTTCTCCAAGACCGTGGCGCCCGGTGTGCGGGTCGGCTATCTCGTCGGGACGGCCGAGCTGATCGGTCGGATTCGGGTGCGCGCGACCAACACCTACATTTCGCCGAACATGCTCGCGCAGGCGATCGTGTACCGCTTCTGTGTCGACGGCGGCCTCGACCGTTCCATCGCCACCGTGAACGCGGCGCTGGCCGAGCGGGTGTCGACGCTGTGTGACGAGCTGTCCAAGCACATCCCGGAGGCCCGCTTCACGGCTCCGGAGGGCGGCTACTTCATGTGGGTCGAGCTGCCGGGCGTGGACGTCACCCGACTGCTCGTCGCTGCTGAGGAGCGCGGTGTCACGTTCGTGAAGGGCACCGACTTCCTGATCGACGGCGGCGAATCGACACTGCGGATCGCCTACTCCGGTGTGCGGCCGGACCAGATCGTCGAGGGCGTCGCCCGCCTCGCCGACGCGCTTCGCTCACTGAGCGTCACCGAAAACTGATCGTCCGGCGGCCCGGTCCGCTCAGTGGATCTTGTGTTTTTCCCCACAGCGGATCGGCCGCCGACGGTGGTCGTCGGGGGCGCGATTTCGGAACACGGCCGGTCGTGCCGTATGCTCCCGTGCTTGGAAGCGCCTGACCAGCCCCACTGGTGGCCTGTTCAACAGACGGGTCGCTATGGTGGGATGGTCGAGTACGGCCAAAACGTGTCCGGGACAGATGTCGCCACCCGGTCGCGAAGGGGTGTAGCTCAATTGGCAGAGCAGCGGTCTCCAAAACCGCAGGTTGCAGGTTCAAGTCCTGTCGCCCCTGCGTTTGACGTCCGTCACGGCTGGGTCGCGGCGGAGTAGTACACACCGAGCGGAGGAAAGCCGTGGCTGAGGACAAGGAGCGGGAAGAGGGGCAAGAAGAGCGCCCTTCTCGTCCATCCACCGCCGCTGCGCGGCGTGAGCGGCGCGGCACCGCGCGACCGTCCGCCCGCAAGGACGCCGACGCGAAGGCGGGCAAGAAGGCCCGCCCCGCAGGCAAGCCGGACTCCGACGCGACCGACCGCAAGGGCAAGCCGACCCCGACCCGCGACGGCAAGGACGCCAAGCCGTCCTTCTTCGCCCGCATCGCGCGGTTCATCAGGGAAGTCATCGCCGAGCTGCGCAAGGTCATCTGGCCCACGCGCAAGCAGATGATCACCTACACCTCGGTCGTCCTGGTGTTCGTGGCCTTCATGATCGCATTCATCTCCGGCCTCGACCTCGGTCTCGGCAAGGCCGTGTTCGCGCTCTTCGGCTGAGTTTGCGCAATCGCTGGCGCGCCGGTCGAATGGTGGCAACACGTGTGAAGTATGAAAGGAAGCGAGACCAACTGTGACCTCCGAGCACGGCGCCGCTGGCCGGACTGAGCTGACCAGCCTTTCCGACGACGAGGTTCTTGCCCCGGCAGCCGACGACGCCGCCGCGACGTCCACCGTCGACACGAAGTCCGATGAGGACACCGTCGAGTCCGATGGCGACGCCGAGTCGGGCGGCGATGTCGAATCAGGCGGCGACATCGAGTCCGCGGACACCGATGACGTCGACCCCGCTGTCGACGCGACGCCCATCGAGGACGCCCCGGCCGACCCGGTCACCGAAATGCGCGACGCGCTGCGTCGGGCCCCCGGTGACTGGTACGTGGTGCACTCCTACGCGGGCTACGAGAACAAGGTCAAGACCAACCTGGAGACCCGGATCCAGACCCTCGACATGGAGGAGTACATCTTCCAGGTCGAGGTGCCGACCGAAGAGGTCACCGAGATCAAGAACGGCCAGCGCAAGCTGGTGCAGCGCAAGGTGCTGCCCGGCTACATCCTGGTTCGGATGGAACTCAACGACCCGTCCTGGGGCGCGGTTCGCAACACCCCCGGTGTCACCGGTTTCGTCGGCGCGACCTCCAAGCCGTCGCCGCTGACCATCGACGAGGTGCTGAAGTTCCTCCTGCCGCAGGTGGAGGAAGCCAAGCCTGCCGCGAAGGGCGGCTCCGGCGGCTCATCGCGCGGCGGCACGGTCGAGGTCGACTTCGAGGTCGGCGAGTCGGTCACCGTCATGGACGGCCCGTTCGCCACGCTGCCCGCGACGATCAGCGAAGTCAACGCCGACGGGCAGAAACTGAAGGTCCTGGTGTCCATCTTCGGTCGGGAGACCCCGGTCGAGCTGTCGTTCACCCAGGTCTCCAAGATCTGACGGTTTCCTCACCGGGACCGGCGGCCGGTCGAGCGCGCAGCCATTCGCGTTCGACCGGACATGGCG